>NZ_CAUTSL010000013.1:0-51378 GCF_963540955.1 Actinomyces bouchesdurhonensis | reverse complement strand
GGCTTTGTAGCAACGAAAGACAGCCCAAAAACCAACACAACCTGACCTATAAGCCCGAACGCCCCACTGGGCGAGCTCACCACAGCCAAGCAGAAACACCGAGGGGCCAACCTCACGGTCGACCCCTCGGCGCATCCCATCAACACAGTGCACGTTCGCCCAAATAGCTCCTCAGAAGATTCATGCCGACGTGGCCGCTATGGCCGACGTCGCCTTTCCTTGTATGCCTCTACTGTAGGAAGCCAACCTTGCCAGAACGACAACACAACCTGAGAATTCCCTGAGACTTTTCATGCGGACACTGCCCGCAGCGACAGCGCCTGCGCCCCCGGAACACCGGCGACGCAGGCGCGCGGAAGAGGCTTGTCGCCCCTCTCCCGACTCAGCGGATTAGCTGACCGGTCTCGGAGAAGCGGTAGTACCGCCACCCGATCCAGACGCGGCCCGTTGCCATCTGGCCGCTGCCGGGCTTGAGGTAGTACCAGGAATCACCGTCCTTGAGCCAGCCGGTCTTCATTGCGCCGGTCTGCGGGTCAAGGTAGTACGAGTGCGAGCCAACCGTGACCCAGCCCGTGGCCATGGCACCCGTACTCGGGTCCATGTAGTACCAGGAGACCCCGTCGAGAACCCAACCGGTGACCTGGGCGCCCGAGACGTCGTGGTAGTACCACGAACCCTGCTCGAAGACCCAGCCGGTGCGCATGTAGCCGTCGGCGTCGAAGCGGTACACCTGGCCGTCGATGGTCTTGCTCGTGTTGGTTGGGTAGGTGCCATCCGCGTAGCGGTACCGCCAGCCGCGAGCGCCCCAGGCCCACTGGCCCTGCGCGGGCGTCGCGTCAGACGAGGCCTTCACGGTCGTCGAGGTCACGGCGTGGGGATCCTGACGCACGTCGAAGCGCAGCGACGCTTCAGCGCTGGTCGGGGTCCAGGTGTAGGAGAAAGTGGACGCGCTCTGGTCCGAGCTGCCCTGCATCGACGCCCAGTCCTGGAGGATCGTTTCGGTGCCGTCAGCGCTGACCTGCACGACGCGCAGCTCGCGCCCGCCCAGGGTGCCGCCCTGCGCGGAGACGTTGATGGTCGTCGGCGTGCCCACGGTGGTGGTGAGCGTGTACCCGGCCCCGGCCTCGTTGATGCCGGTGCCCGACACACTCACCTGAGGGGTCGTGTACTCGAAGAGGCTCTCCGTGTTGTAGCCGGCGTCCTTCATGGCCGTCTCGGTGAGCGTCCACGCCTTCGAGCCCTTGGGGGCGGCGACGTAGATCTCGGTGCCCGCCTTGAGGTCATCGTCCATGTCGGCGGCGAGCTTGATCTCCTCGACGGTCGAGGGCAGCACCAGGACGCGGGGAGTGTCGAACCAGAAGGTGAATCGGGTCATCCCCTCGCCGAAGTAGGCGCTGTCGGGACGCCCGTTGGAGGCCTTGCCCTCGTAGTAGAACTCGCCGTCGTTACCGCCGCGCACGATGATGTGGCGCGGGGTGGTGGTCCCACGCGGGGTCATCCACAGTTCCGTGACCTTCGTTCCCAGCTCGATCGTGTCCAGGCCGTTGTTGACCAGGCCGCGGGCAACCGTCACCGAGTCAGGAATGACGAGATCGGTGAGGTTCGTATCGCCATCGAAGGCGCCGTAGCCGATAGTCGTCAGCCCCTCGGGCAGGACGACGCGGCGCAGGGAAGTGTTGTTCGCGAAAGCAGAGTCAGCGATCGCGACCGTTCCGGCGGGAACCGTGACGTCGGCGTCCGTCTTCGTGGGCAGGTACAGGACGAGGGTGCGCCCCGCGTCATCCTTGCTGTACAGGACGCCGTCTTCTTGCGAGAAAACCGTGTTAGCGGGGTCCACGGTCAGCGAGGAGAGGCTGCTCGCGTCCACGAACGCGGATTCGCCGATGGTGGCAAGGCCCGAGCCCAAGTGGACAGACCTGAGGGCAGTGTTGGAGGAAAACGCCCCCTGACCGATCGAAGTCACCGAGTCGGGCAGCGTCACAGAGATGAGAGCCGTGCCCACGAAAGCATAGTCGCCGACATCGGTCAGTCGGTTCAGGTCGGGGCGGAAGTTCACCTCGGCGAGCGCCTTGTCGTAGCGGAATGCGCTATTGGACAGCGCCGTGGTGCCGCCCAGGTCGACGCGCTCCAGCTTAGGCATGTACCAGAAAGCCGTGTCGTCCATGGACTCGAAGCCGTCGGGCAGGGTCAGGGAGGTGATCTGCGAGCCCACGAACGCGCCCTTGTTCACGGAGCGCAGGCTCGAGGGCAGGGTCAGGGAGGTGATCTGCGCAGAGGAGAAGGCACCCTCGTCAATGGTCGAGGTTCCCTCAGCGACCGCGTAGGCCCCTCCCTTATTCTTTGCCTGCGGGTAAGTCGCCAGGTGTGTGCCGCCCTGCGCGTACAGGACACCGTCGAGGCTCTGGTAGTTCAGGTTCGCGGCGTCAACCTCGATGCTCTCCAGGAGCGGGGTTCGCGCGAATGCGGCGAAGAGGCCATCCTCCTCGACATTCGCACCGATGTGCACGGAGCGCAGCTTCTCCATGTCACTGAAAGTTTCCTGACCCACGGTCTTGACCGATCGCGGCAGCGTGACGCTCTCAAGAGCCGTGTATGTGAAGGCGCGGTCCCCGATCGTCTCCAGCTGCGAGGGGTGCGCATCCTCGTCCTGGAAGGTGACCTGGGTGAGCGGCTGGCCAGCGAATGCAGAGTCGTCGATCGCGCGCACACTCGCGGGAATCCACACGCTCGTCAGCTGCGCATTAGTGAAGGCGTTCGAGCTGATCTCGGTCACGCCCTCGGGGATACGAACGTCCGTCGCAGTGCCCGTGTACGACACGAGTACGCCGTCGGCGTCGATAGTGAATCCATCATTATTGGCTTGCGGCGCGGCGGCTACTTTCACCTGAGCGCCCGCGCTCGGGCTGGCCGCGAAAGCGGCGGGCATACTGACGGCGGTCAGCGACAGCGCACCGGCGAGCGCTAACGCCAGCACCGAAACTTTCCCACGGGACATAAGTGACCCTCTCTGTTGACATTGGGTAAAACAAAGGCCCATGCCATCATAGTGTAAAAACCCTGAACTATATCCCTCGTAGGAATATTCCGTCCGTCGCGAAACCCCCCTTCTTGCCACCCATCGTCTGTTAACCATCCGTTTTCCACGATGTATCAAAAGCAAGCTCATGACAACAGGGATACACGGACACAGTCAGACACGTGTCGCAAATGGCACGATCAATGTCACATAAGCATGCTAACCACATGGTCTGACAAACTCAATGCGCGTGTTTAGCAACGAATCAATCACGCCAGGCCACGCACGCCGCAGGCAGCTACGTCGAGGGGCCGGCCGACCGGCCCCCCGACGCCTTCTCGTCTCAACCGCTATGATCACGCGGTCATGTCCACTGGCCAGAATCAGAGAAGAAATACCATGTCTGCCCGATCCGCACCCACCCGGTGGCCATCGCACCCGAGGCCTTCAGGTAGTACCAGGAATCACCTCGGTGCAGCCAACCGGTGACCATAGCGCCATCAGCAGGATTGAAGTAGTACCAGGTCCCGCGGATCATCATCCACCCCGTCGCCATTGCGCCACTATCGGGATTCAAGAAGAACCACGAGGCACCGTCCCTCAGCCACCCGGTCGCCATCGCGCCACTGCCGGGCGTCATGTAGAACCAGGACGACCCGAGGCGCAACCAGCCAGTAGCCATCGCACCCGTCTCCTCATCCAGGTAGAACCACGACGAACCGTCCCTCACCCAGCCGAGCGCCTGAGCACCCGACTCCTGGTGATAAAACCACAAGCCGCGGTCCAGCACCCATCCAGTACGCATGTACCCATCCGCACCAAAACGGAACACAGAACCACCGATGGTTACCGCTTGGCTCGAGGGGAACGACCCATCAGCGTAGCGGTACCACCAACCCCGCGCATCACAGACCCACGCGCCACTCGTCGGGGCAGGCTCCGGGGCAGGCTCCGGGGTCGGAGCGGGGTCGGGGGTCGGGTCCGGCGTCGGCGCGGGGTCGGGCGTCGGAGCGGGGTCCGGCGTCGGAGCGGGGTCGGGCGTAGGCGCGGGGTCGGGGGTCGGAGCGGGAGCACCCAGCATCGCCAGTCGCACCTTGTTGGTCAGGTACGACGCGTCGCGCACCTCGACGCGCAGAGCCACATCAGTGCCCGACGGGGTCCACGGGAACGTCGCGGACGCACCCGCCGCGCGGTCACCGCCTACGCTCATGTCGGTCCAGTCACGTACCAGCGTTTCGGCGCCATCGGCACCGACCTCGAAAGCGCGAACCTGCTGGGTGCCCGCGATACCGCCCGTCACCGAGGCAGTAATCTCCACCGCAGACCCAGCCGGGTCCGCGAGCGTGTACCCCGCCTCGGCCTCGGCGATGCCCACGCCAGACAGAGCCACGGACGGCGCTGTGTAGGCGTGCAGCTGCGCCACATTAATACCAGCCGCTTCGAGCGCGGCCTTCGCGACAGCCCAAGCCTGCGAGTCCTCGCCGCCCGCAACGTAGACCCGCGTGTCCTCCTTCTTCTCATCGCTCAAATCCTGCTCGAGGTCGAGGCGGGTGAGCGTCGCAGGCAGGACGAGGACGCGCGGAACGTCCACGCCGAAGGAGATAGACGTCATGCCCTCGCCGAAGAAAGCACTCTCGCGACGCCCGTTCGTCGGCCAACCGTCGTACACGAAAGAGCCATCTACGCCGCCGCGCACGACGATGCGACGAGGCATCGGCACCCAGCTGCCCTCCATGCGAATCGAGCGCACCTTCGTACCGTACTCGACCAACTCCACGGAGTTGCCCACGACACCCGTTGAGGTCTCCACCGAATCCGGTATGACCAGCTCAGTCAGGGCCGCGGCACCACTGAAGGCATCGTCTCCGATAGTCCTCACCCCCTCGGGCAGGACGACGCGGGTCAGCGTCTTGTTGTTGGCAAACGCCGAGGCGCCGACCTCGACCGTGCCCGCGCGCACCGTGTAGTCGGTGATGGTATTCGCCGCCGGGGAGAGCAGGAGGTGCAGCCCGTCGGCGCCCGTGCGGTACAGGACGTTGCGCTCGGCCGAGTACACCGCGTTATCGGCGGACACGGTCAACGTGGCGATCGTGCGGTCGTTATACAGGGCGGTCTCGCCGAAGGAGGATACGCCCGCGCCGATGTGGAACGAGGCCAGGGCCGAGTTCTCCGAGAAAGCCTGCTCGCCAACCGTGGTCACCGAGTCGGGCAGACTCACGGTAGGAACCGCGGTGCGGCTCAACGCGAAGTCGCCAATCGTCGTCAGGCGCCCCAGCTCGGGACGGAAATTGACTCCATTCTTGGCGCTCGTGGACTCGAACGCGCTGCCACCCAGGGAGATCGCGCCTCCCAGATCAATGCTGTCCAGCTTGCCAGCAGAGCAGAAGGCACAGGTGCCGACCGTCTCGAACTTCTCGGGCAGGGTCAGCGCGGTGAGCGCGGAGAGGCGGAACGCCTCGTCCCCGATCACGCGCAGACTGTCGGGCAGCGCCACGGCGGTGATGCCCGCCTTCTGGAAGGCCTTGGGTGCGATGCTCGCGACCCCGTCCAGCACCGTGTACGAGCCGCCTGTGTTCTTGGCTGCCGGGTAGAGGATCAGGCGCGAGTGGTCCTTGGAGTACAAGACCCCGTCGATGCTCTCGTAGTTCGGGTTCGCGGGGTCGACCTCGATGCCGGTCAGCGCGGTAGTCTCTGCGTACCCCGAGGTCAGTGCATCAGCGGCGACGTTCGGCCCCAGCTTGATCGACGTGAGCGCCGAGTCGTAGTCGAAGACCTCAGCGCCGATCGTCACCACGGAGCGAGGCAGCTCAATGGCTTCCAGGCTCGTGTTCGCGAACGTGCGCTCACCGATCGTCGTGAGCTGGGAGGGGTGGGCCGGATCGTCCTGGAAGGTGACCTTCGTTAGCGAGGAGTACATGAAGGCCTCGTTGCCGATGCTGCGCACGGCGGCGGGAATCGTCACGTGTTCCACGGTCGAGCTCGCGAACGCACGCTCGCCGATGTCGGTGACGCCCTCGGGGATGACGACGTCGGTCGCACTGCCCTTGTAGGCCGTGAGAACGCCGTTCTCGTCGATCTCGAAGTCGTCGGCGTCGGCTGCTCGCACCGTGACGGGGATCGAGGCGGTCTTGGCAGCGCCCGCCGCGTCGGTGACGGTCGCGCTCAGCGTGCCCGCTCCAGCGTGATCTGCGCCCGTTACCGTGGCGCTCGTCGTTACCGCGACGCCGACGACCGTGGCCAGGTCGGCGGGTTCCACCGACCAGCTAATGTCGCGGCCCTGCAGGGAGGGCGCCAGGTAAGCCTTCACGGTGCCTTCCTCGCCCACCTTGACGGCCAGCGAGGATTGCTCCAGCTCAATGCCCACATCCTCGGAGATCGTGCGCACGTGGACCTGCGCGGCGGTCGACAGGCTCGGCTGGGTCGCGTCGGTTGCAGTGATGGTCGCGTCGCCCGCAGCCACCGCACTCACCTCGCCACTCTCGCTCACGGTTGCCACGGCCTCGTTCGAGGAAGACCACGCGAGGTCGGTGACGTTCGCGTTCGAGGGCTCGTAGGAGGCGGTGAGCACGAGCTTGTCGCCCGCGACGACCGTGGAGGTCTGCGGGGCAAGCGACAGGGAGGTCATCGGGATGGTCTGGAAGCGGATCTGCTGGCGGGTCTGGTTCTTGCCCCAGTCCCACGCGTACAGGTAGGAGGAAGCCGGGTCGGTAGAATCCGCGCGGTCGACCAGATCCTTCCAGGCGATCTCGTAGTGCTTGGAGTATGTGCCGTCAGGCTGACGGTTCGCGCCCGCGGCTTCCTTCTCGTCGTAATAGTGACGAGAGTCGGGAGACTCGGAGAAAGCGATGCCAGCCAGAGGCGAATGATCGGAGACATCGAAGGACACGACGCGCCCCTCGTCCTCGCCCATCACCGCAACGTTCGAGATGACGGGCGCCTGGGTGTCCAGGGAGAACTGCCAGGTCATCCGCTGGGTCGAGGACGAGGGAGCCACGGAGGAGGCCTCGATCGTCAGCGTGTAGCGCCCGTCGGGCAGCTCGTTGCCGGCCTCGTCGAAACCGTCGAAGACCGGATTGTTGCCCTCCTGGCTCTCGACGGGCACAACCGCGCCCGCGGAATAGTTGAACAAGGACTTCTTCGCACGCTCGAAGGCGTAGGAGCGCACAGTCTGGCCGGCCTCGTTCGTGTACGTGTAGGTCAGCTTCGGCGTGTTACGCAGCAGGCACGTGCGCGGCAGCATCTTGCTGGGCGCCTCCTGAGCGTCCGAGCGGGACATGATGAAGGAGGCGGGATCGACGACGCGAACATCATCCGGGTCCTGCCCAACCAGCGGGTTGAGCGCGCCCAGGGGAACGTCCGTCGCCGGGTTCATGAGGGTCGAGGAGCAGGCGTGCGAGTCGTTCGTCGTGCCGTCGTCCCACTTGCCGTCGAAAACGGCGGGCGCGCCCCACGACCCGTAGAAGCCCATGTAGGGAACGGTCAGGTCGGGTTGCCCGTCGCTGCTCGTGAAGGTGACGACTCCATCGATGAAGGTGCCCTTGGGAGCGTTGGCGTTCGCGTAGGAGGCGAAGGCCGAGCGCGGGGTCACCGTGACGGTCACGGTGGCGGTTCCCTGGGCGGGGACTGTCACCGAGTCGGCGGAGAAGGTCAGGTCGATGCCCTGCCCCGCCCAGTTCGTGGAATGCTGCGTGAAGAGCCCGTCCTCGACGATCTCGGACAGCGCCTGGCCGCCCAGGGTGTAGGAGCGGGCCTCGTTCGAGACGTTGGTTAGGCTCACCTGGAAGGTCCAGCCCTGCGTGCCATCCCCCAGGTCGGCCTTGGGGCGCGAGGGGTTCGCGGCGCCCACCACGGTCGGGTAAACGGACGAGGTCGTGGCTGCCAGGGCGTCCACCTGGCCTGCGCCGACGCGACGCGGCGAGTAGTAGGTGCCGTTGTTCTGGTCGACGTCGAGCAGCGGGTGGGCTGTGCCCATCAGGAAGTTCGTGACGATCGAGGTCTTCTCGGAGGCGCTCAGGTCGGCGAACGCGGGGTCCTCATTGATGCGCTGGCGCACGAGTGCGGCGATGCCCGCGACCTGCGGGGTCGCCATGGAGGTGCCGGACATGGAACGGTACTGGTTGCCCAGCACGGCGGCCATGATGTTACCGCCGGGGGCGGCCACCTCGGGCTTGAGTGTGAGATCCGGGGTGACGCCCCAGGACGTGAAGTCCGAGACCGTGGGGTTGGCGGAGGCCAGCGCGAGGCCCTCGTGCGGATTCGAGATGGAGATGGAGCGGGAGTCGGCGGCGCTGATGGCCGCGATCAGCACATCCTTCTCCTTCTTCGTGATAGTCACGGTTGGCATCGTGTGGGTGGACTCGATCGTGGCCACGTAGGGGGTGTCCGTGTCCTCGGAGTCCCCGATGATGAGGGCGGCGGGCTTCGAGCTCAGCTTGGTGAGCGCGCTGACCTTGGCCTCGTGCGTCATGTCGGCCCCGGTCGCGCTATCCGCCCCGCCACGGTCTTCAAGGACGATGGTTGTCGACAGGTCACCAGGATGCTGGACGAGCATCTGCTCCAGGGCGGCAGCGTCGCCAATCCCGCCGTAGATCAGCGTGTAGGTTCCCTCGGGGATGTCGAGCAGGCTGGGGACGACAGCGTCCTTGAGGCCGCGCGACTTGCGGTAGACGATCTGCTTGTCACCGTGGGTGAGGTAGGGCAGGGCGTCCTGGTTGTTCACCGATGCAACCGCCAGGGTCGAGGAGTAGGAGGCGGGTTCCGAGACTGTACCCGCGTCAGGGTCGCTCGCGTACGGTTGATTCTTCCCGCTCTTGTTGTCATAAGCACTCGAATATGAGTTGCCTGCAGCGGCGTTGACGGTCACGCCCGCGGCGGCGAGGTTCTTGTAAACCTCTGCGTAGACGGTGCCCGCCTCGGTTCCCATACCGGCGTCGTCGCCGAGGGAAAGGTTGATCGAGTCGGGCTTGATGATGACAGCGTCATCGAGGGCGGCGAGCACTGTGCTGTCCGGGATCGCACCATCCTTGTCGGCGGCGACCTTCGCGACGATGATCTGCGCGTTGGGGGCGGTACCCTGCAGGTCGGGCGCATTGGCGGCGGCGATCGAGGCGACGTGTGTGCCGTGGGAGAGATCCTTGGTGGAGGTGGGAAGCACGTTTGCGTCGTTGTCCGCGTAGTCGTAGACGAAGGGGATCTTCGAGTTCAGGTACGCGCCACTCTTGCCGTGGCTGAGCTTGCCCACGAGGGACTCGACGTCTCGCTGTGTCAAACGTACGGGCACACCCTCCATGGAACCGGAGAAGGCCTGGTGTGTAGCTTCGATACCCGTGTCGATAACCTCGATGACTTGTTTGTCACCCTTCTGTGTGCTCTGGTTTGCTCGGGTCATCTCCAGGGAGGAGGCGTTCTTCAGACCCGGGTTCACCGCGCCGACTTCGCTCGCCGCATTGTCGTCGTCCACGACCAGCGGCTTGAGGTGGCGCTCGATGAAGGCGGTCTTGACGCCCTCGGTGTTTTTGATGGCCTCGAGGGAGGAGGCGGGGGCACTGAACGCAAATCCGTCGAATGCATGGGTGTAGTCGGCGACATCGGTGACGTCGGCACCGGGGACCGCTTGCTCGACCGAGGTCTCGATGCGATCCTTGACCGTCTCATGCTTGGTCTGGGAGGAGAGTCCGAAAATCCTGCGATACCAAGGAATACCGACACTTCCATCCTCGAGCGCGACGATGATCGTCGCCGGGGTGTCGTCGGTACTCTCGGGCACAGCAGCCGGGTTAGGATCCCCGGCCTCGTCGGTTGCACCGGACTGGGGCCCGTCTGCCGATTGCGCCTCGTTCGACGAGGCCTGGGTGCCCTGGGCAGCCCCGGCGGCGACGCTGGGCGCCTGGGTTTCCTCCTCGGCGAAGGCCGCCGGGGTATTGACTGCGGTCGCGGCGAGGGCGCCGGTCACTACCAGCGCCAGTGCCATGATGGAACGATGGGACATCTCTGGCTCACTTGATTGACAACTGGGCATCGGATGCGTTCGCGTCGAAGCGAAACACCCACTGTCAAGACTAGAGTGACCAGTCGCAAGAACCTAGTCCCAGCCCTCTTTCCGCTCACCATGTGTCAAGAGCTTTACCCCACAGCATTCATAGGCTACACTGCCATGGCTAAGCGTTGCCTTAGTTTGATTTTTTCTCGGCCACCTCTGTAGGCCACCAGCTCCCCATCACCAAGCCACAGTGCACGGACCCAGAGACGAAAACCCGCAGGGAGGCCTCGGGCATCATCGCTCATGACCCTCCCTGCGAGTTCACGAATCAAGGTGGCGCCACCCCAGTGGCGCTTCGTCACAGGATAACGGCCGTTCCCGTCGCGATCGCTGCGAGCATGCCGTTATTCGTGCCAGCGGTGAAGTAGTCGACCTTCACGCCGACGACGGCGTTGGCGCCCATCGCCTGCGCGCGGGCACACATCTCGTTGACGGCGGTAGCCGACGCGTTACCGATCTCCTCCTCGTACTGGGAGGCACGCCCGCCGAACATGTTCGACAGGCCCGCGCCGAAGTCCTTGAACATGTTGACGCCAGCGAAGGTCTCGCCGGACACCATACCGATATAGCGCTTGATCGGGGTGCCCTCAACGGTCGGGGTCGTCACAACTAGCATCTTGTTCTCCTTTGGTTAAGTCGTGAACAGACCAACAATACCTATGCCCCCGCCACGGGGCCACCAGGGAAGCCCGAGCGGCGCGGCGGCCGTCTTGTCAGGCTCGGATGCCGCACCCTACTGCGCGGCTGCCGACCGGCGCTTAACGGGGTGCCGGATGATCGTCTTCAACTTGTCGGGGGCAACCCTGCGGGCGTCCGACAGGTAGACCTCGTGATGACGCCTCGCCTCCGACAGGTCGAGCTCATAGCCCGCCTCCCGCGCGTAAGCGTCCATGGCCTCGACCGTGGCTGGTTCACTGTCGTAGCTGCCCACGTGCAGGCACTGGACGCACAGCCCCTCATCCACCACAAGAAATTCGGCGATCGAGCAGTCAACCTTCTTTTTCTGCGTCGCCTCCTGGACCGCCCAGTCAAAGACCTCGCGCGTCACGAAGTCCGGCAGGCGAATGAGCGCGATCCAGTGGAAGGCCTCCTTGTGGGCGTAGTCGGCGCCCTCGACGCCGTCCTGCCACCAGAAACCCTCAAGGGGCGGCACGACGAAGTCAACGTAGCCGTCGATCTGGCGGGTACCCTTCTTACTCATCTTGATGGTGTAGGAGATGGCGTACAGGATCGCAATCGCTCGCTGGTAGGCGCCGTTGTCCTCGGTGGGGTCTCCGCTGCCGCGCACCGCCACGACGGTCATGGGAGGGACCTCGACGATGCTGGGTCCCTTCTTCGGGGCGTACAGTTCCTTGCATTCCTTCTTCACGTCGTAGGCCACGTCGCACTCCTTCGGTTGCCAGCCAGGATACCGCGATCCCCTCCCGTGAATCCACCTCCGCCGCGGCATCTCGGTGGTAGCATCTGATTGTCCACTCGATTCACGGGCGCGCCGGTGCGCCCGACGCTCATGCAGAGCAACGCCATGAAAATGCACGTCTACGACTCCAGCGCCGACGACTCCCCCACCGTCTTACTCATTCACCCGATGCTCTCCTCGGCCTCGGGCATAAAAATTGCGGTCGCCGACCACATGGGCGCGGGGCTGCGCTTCCTCGCGCCCGACCTGTCCGCCCACGGGGACGAGGCCTCGGCCCCCTACGTGTCAGCAGCCAACGAGGCGGCGGCGATCCACTCCTGGCTCGTGGAACACGATGCCACGCACCTGGCGCTCATGTTCGGGGCGTCACTCGGCGGGGTCATACTCTTTGAACTGCTGCGATTCCCCGACCTCTCCTTCGATCGGGTGTTTGTTGAAGGGGTGAGCTTCTACTCGGGCGGGCCCGTGGCCCGGGCGGGAGGAGCCGTCCTCGGCCGCGTCATGATCGCGAAGCGCCGCAAGGCCGCGCGCGACCCCGAGGTCGGGGTCCGCAAGCTCGCGCGCCTCTTCGGTGAGGAGGCCGCGCGCCCCATGACCCACTCGCTCATCGCGATGAGCGAGGAGAGCATCCGCGCGATCGCCCGCGACTGCTCACGGGTCGCTCTCCCTCCCCTCTCCCCCGCCACGTCGCGGCGCTGCACGTTCGCCTACGGGGACAAAGACTCGGACCTGCGCCTCGCGCGCCGCACGATCCCCCGGCTCTACCCCGACGCGGAGCTGCGCGTCTGGCCGGGATGGGGGCACTGCGAGCGCATGAGCCGCGACTCGGTCGCCTACGGGGCGATGCTACGCGAGCTCACGCTGGCCGGCCGCTAGTCCCGCCGCTTCCTATTGGGCAGGACGGCGATGACGCAGGGGATGCGGCCGCGCACGAGGCGGTAGCGGGCCTCGGCGTACCCCATCCCCTCGACAAACGCCCGGTACGAGGCCTGGGTGAAGCGCCGCTCAAAGCCGACGCCGAGGCGGGCAAGCAGAGCGGGGATCATGCCCTGCTTACGTTTCAGGGGCTCAATGTAGGTGGGGAGGATGATCGTCCCGCCGGGCCTGACGACGCGGGCGAGCTCGCGCAGGGCTTGCTCGGGGTCGGGCAGGAGGTGGATGACATTGCCGGCGACGGCGACATCGAACGAGTCATCGGCGTAGGGCAGGGCCGTGATGTCTGCTTGTTCAACGGTGACGTTCGAGCGCTTCGCGAGCTTCTTGCGGGCTTGCGCGAGCATGCCGTCGGAGTAGTCCGTGGCGACCAGGCGCGCGCAGGCGGGAGCGATGGCGGCGCTAATCGCGCCGGTGCCGCACGCGCACTCCAGGACCTCGTCGCCCGGGCCGATCATCTGTGCGACGGCGAGTGCCGTGCCCTCATACGAGGCTCGGTTCACCGTGTTTTCAAAAGCGTCGTACAGGGGCGCGACCCGATCCCAGAACATTGCTGAACACCTCCGTGTGCCTGTCGAACGCGTACACCGACGGTGACGCACCAGTACGCTACTGGGAATGCTACGCCCGCGGCTGCGATGCCGGTGCGAAACAAGGTTTTGTGCACGGCAACAGAAGCACGAGGACACATCCGGATAGGATGCACGCATCCGGATAGGCTATGCGCATCCGGATAGGTTACTAAGCTATCCGGATGTTCGTAACCTATCCGCGTCCTCGCGCGCGGCGCGCGTGGATGAGCGCGCCGACGCCGTGGGCCGCGAAGCCGAGGACGCTGTAGCCCACCCCGTAGATCAAGGCGCTGTCGTTCAAGAACAGGAACATCGGCGCCAGGAAGCACGCGAAGGGTGCGAGCAGCCACAGGAGGCTGAAGCCCTCCTTCACGCCGTCCCACGCGCCGAAGACCATCGCCAGGAGGGGCAGGATGACGAGCAGGATCAGGAACACGAGGCTCTTCACGATCTCCATCGAGTCCGAGATGCGCGAGACACCAAACCATGCCGCCGGTATCAGCAGGTAAATACCGAACAGCACGACGATACGAATCCACGTTGATTTTGTCGTCCACCTCATGACTCAATGATACCTGTGTCGCACGAATATAAACTCTCTTTGACACGTCAGCATGACGGTCGCTGAGAAATGCGCGAAAATCCGGCGTCACGGTGGGCGCAACGCTGCCAGAGGAGCGCAGGACTAGCTGAAGAAGCTGCCGAAGAAACCGCGCTTCTTCTCGGCGGCAGCATACTCCTCGTCGGTATGGTCCTTATCGCACCACTGATCCGCGGGCACCTTCTCCTTCACCGAGTCGATGTGCTTGCCGCAGCCCTTCCAGGTGGTCTTTCCGCAAACCTCGCAGGTGGTGGGTCGACACACGATATTTTCCTTCCCTTGTTGTGCTTCGAATCCGTCGGCGAATCCGCGCCATGGTGCTATGAGTTCTCCCCAGTGGGCTGGTTGCGGCGTCGCATTAGGCCAGCCGGAGGAACAACTGTTCGAGCTCTTCGAGCGTCACGCTCCCGGTTTTGACGAGAGATTCTACTGCTTCGGGCGCCAGAGCATCATCGTTTCCGTGGTCCGAGTCCGCGATCGTGCACTGGGACATAATCGTGGCGACCGCGAGGTAACTGGCGCGCTTCATCGCAGAGTTGACGGCCGCGAACTGGGTGAGCACGTCCCGGCAGTTCGCGTCCCCGCTCTCGATGTGCTCGATGAGGCCGTCGAGCTGCCCGCGAGCACGCTTCAGACGATTCAGGACCTGTGTCCGTGTTGCCATACTCAGTTCTTCTCCTTGACCAGTACAGCATCGGCCCGGTCTCCGAGCCATGCTCGCAGCGTCTGAATGCCGCCCGAAAGCATCGTCACGTTGAAACCTGCCGCGCGCACGATGCGGTAGCCGATCCAGGAGCGCACGCCGACGGCGCACATGACGACGAATGGCCGCTCTCCGACACTCTCGTCAACCCAGGTGCGGACTTCGTCCAGGCGGTCGCGCAGCTGCGTGTGCGGGATGTTCAGGGAGTTCGGCATGTGCCCGGTCGCGTACTCCCCCGGCGTGCGCACGTCGAGGATCGGCGTCTCCTCGGTCAGTGCATCCGGACCGGTCAGGACGAGCTCGCCGGTCAACACGTTGTGGGCGACCATGCCGGTCTGGTTGACGGGGTCCTTAGCCTGGCCGTACGGCGGCGCGTAGGCGAGGTCGAGGTCAATGAGGTCCGGAGCCTTCAAGCCTGCTCGCATGGCGGTCGCGATCACGTCGATGCGGCGGTCCACGCCGTCGGCGCCCGCGGCTTGCGCGCCGAGAATCTGCCCGCTGGTACCCACGTGCATGAGGATGTGCACGGGCTTGGCGTCCGGGAAGTAGCCCGCGTGCTGGTTCGCGTGCGTGTGCACCGTGAAGTACTGCGTGCCTGCCGCGTCCAGGGCCTGGCGATTCTCGCCCGTCATGGCGGCGGTGAGTCCGCCGACGCGGACGATCGCGGTGCCCTGGGGCCTCGGAATGGGGCGCGCGGTGACCGCGCCGCTTGCCGCGTCGGCGATCGCGTCGGCGATGAGGCGTCCGCCGCGGTTCGCGGGTCCAGCCAGGGCGACGGGGCGGTCGTGGTCGCGACCGACCGTGGCGTCGCCGACGGCGTACACGTCGCCTGCGCTCGTTCGCCCGCGGTCGTCGACGAGGATGTAGCCGCCCCTGGTCTCGATGCCGGCAGCCTCGGCGATGGCCGTGTCGGGGCGGACACCGGTCGATAGGACGATGACGTCGGCGCTCAGCTCGGTGCCGTCGGACAGGGTCACGGAGTCGTGGTCGTCTCCGTGGGAGATGGACTGGGCGGCGACTCCGGCGTGAACGTGCACGCCGAGTGCGCGCAGCTCCTGGGTGACCAGGGTTGCCATCTCGACCTCGAGGGGCGGCAGGACGTGCTCGGCGAACTCGACGAGGTGGGTCTCGAAGCCTCGGTGCGTGAGGGCCTCGGCGGCCTCGATGCCGATGAAACCGGCCCCCAGTACGAGGGCGCGAGTGCCCGGCGCCTCGCGGAGGGCAAGGGCGTCGTCGACCGTGCGCAGGGTGTGCACGCGCGGGGAGTCGAGGCCGTCGATCGGGGGCCGGGCGGCGAAGGCTCCCGGGGTGAGGATCAGGTAGTCGTAGGAAATCGTGTAGGCCTCGCCAGTTTTCGTGTTGGTGACTTCGACGGCGTGCGCGGCAGGGTTGATCGCACTGGCCTCGGAGTTGATGCGCACGTCGAGGTTGAGCGCCGCTTTGAGGGATTGCGGGGTGTGGAGGAGGAGCCTTGCGGGGTCGACTATCTCCCCGCCGACGTAGTACGGGAGTCCGCAGTTTGCGAAGGAGACGTATGGGCCTCGCTCCACAACGATGATGTCTGCTTCTTCATCGCGGCGACGTAGGCGCGCTGCCGCGCTCATGCCGCCCGCGACCCCTCCGACAACGACGACTCGCATGTGCCGCTCACTTTCTTTTTTGATCGGAAAATCGCCTCCAATAACTCGACTAAGAATACCCCTAGGGGTATCTGCTGGCAAGTAGTAACACCCACCTCTGCAACGAGCAGACCCCACGACCCGCACGACACCTCACGGGCGAGGCCCGAGCTAACAACCACGCAGAAGCAGCAACTAGCGCGAACCGGAGCGATGAAGAAGCGCACCCAGAACGTTCGCGACCAGTCCGAACACTGCGTAACACGCACCGTACTTCAAGGCACTGTCGCCAAAAAACAGAAACATCGGGGGCAGAAAGCACACAAACGGGGCAAGCAGCCACAGAAGACTGAACCCATCCTTCACGCCATCCCACGCGGCAACCGCGATCGTGAGCAGCGGCAGAGCAATAAAGAGGATCGTCAACGCGAGGGCTTGCGCATCATTATCCGCGTTGACCATCTGACGAACGCCGAACCAAATGCCCGTCGCCCCCATGTCCACACACGCCAGCACAACGATTCGCACCCACGTTGCTCTTGTCGCCCACCTCATACCATCAACATTACCGAACAACGAAGGTGAAACACAGGACCAGGCACCCGTGTCTCAACCATCCTGCGGTGACACCGCTCTACCGAAAACAAGCACATCAGCTAATGTCAACGCATGGACCATGACACGGTGACATCGTTTGTTCAAGACACCATCACAGAACTCGAACGGCGCAACGCCCTTGACGCCGTTGAATACCTGCGCATGATGCTCGAGTGCGACGGCCCCGACGTTGACGGCGCAGTCTCGTCGCTCGTCAAATACGGCGCGGTCACGGTCGCCTGGATTGATCGGCTCGCAGCGATCAACGAAAAATCTGCGGGACTCTTCGACGAAGAACTAGCGGAGCTGCGCGAGGGACTCTCGGGCGCCTAGGCCCGCTTCGCACCAAACACGAACGACTCGAACACACAGACAAAACCCCGGGCTTCCAACGGAAACCCGGGATTTGAGATGGGTGGAGATGGGGGGAATCGAACCCCCGTCCAATAGCCGACCCCGAATTCTTCTCCGAGCGCAGTCTACGACTTTATTTCTCAGCCCCCAGCGCCCGCGTAGACTCACCGCCAGATAGGCTCAGTTGATTGAGTGTCGGAGCAGCCCCACCAACATGGGCAGCCCCCAGTGGCTTCCTAAACGACGCCAGACACCGAGCCGGAAGCAACTCCCGGGCTGACGGACTAAAGGCTCAAGCTGCGAAATCAGGCAGCGAGAACGTAGTCGGTGCGATTCTGTTCGGCACCTATTGGTTTGCACGCATCGTTAACGAGTTGAGCGTACATTCTCGGCTCGCTTCACTTCGATCGACGACCACTGTCGAAACCGATCATCCCCTCTTGAGTTTTCAACTCTCCGACGCCCAGCATCACGCCAGACCGTCAGACACATCAGCATACGCCCACGCACCCCAAACGTCAAGGGAAAACAGGAGCCACCCGGGCGGCCGCGCGAAGCCCCGACAACGAGCCACCGCCTCGTCCCCGACGGAGCCCACCAGAGCCCCAGAGGCACCCGACAGCGCAAGCCTCACAGGAGTTTCGTCGACTCCAGTTTGGCCACCATACGCCGATTACTGCGCACCAGCAGCGGACGCAGCGCCAACCCCAGGAACGCGGCAAACACAATGAAAGACGCCAGAGACCACATGGCGTCCCCGTATTCGTGTCCCGAGTAGCCGGCGATGGCCGCACGCAACGCAGTGATCGCGTGCGTGGCAGGCAAGAACGGAGAGATCATCGAGAAAGACGACGGCAGGATTTCCAGCGGGAACGCTCCCCCAGCACCGGAGATCTGCAGGACAAGCAAGAGGACGCCCAACGCTTTGCCTGCGTTCCCAAACGTCGCAATGAGCGTATACAGCAGAAATGAGAACACGATGGCCGTCAGCCACAGAGTCCCCATGAACTCCAACGGATGATTGTGCTGCACCTTCAAGAAATACAGGTCACCCAGCCCCACCAAGGTCGCCTGAGCGAGCGCGATCGTCCCAAAGATCAGATAACGCCCCAAGAACCCCGATGACAAGCGCACGGGTGAAGAGACCAGAGCCGCACGAAGGGGGTCGTCCTCGGCCAAGCCCCAAGCGACGTTCTCGTCGGTCACGTCGGAGCGGATCGAGACGACCATGAGGACAGAGCCGACCCACAGGGCCAAGATCGAGTACATGGGCGCCATCTGGGAGCCGAAGTTCTCGACTGGAAACACGGGAGTCGTCTCGATCCCGACGGGCGCCGCGATCGCGGCAGCAAGCGCTTCAGGGTTGTTCCCAATGGCTGTCTGCAGCATCGTCAGGTCGCCGCTGGAGAGAGCCTCCGAAATGGATTCGTGCAGCGTATCCAGTTTACCGGCCGCGTCGCGCAGGTCTGTGCCCGCGCCAGTCAACGTATCGCGAATACCGGTGAGCTTATCGCGCGCACTATCGGAGCCGGTGGAAGTCGTCGAGGCCGCAGAAGACAAAGTTGCGCCCATCGCGCTCAGCGAGGCCTGCGCGGAAGACAGCGTCGAGGCCAGCTCGTCGAGCTTCGGTTTCAGGTTCGTGTTGTAGTCCTCGGACAGGCCATCGATAGACTGGTGCGCCTCACTGATGAGAGCGTTGACGGAATCGTGGTTAGTTGTCGCGTCCGTTGTTTTCGTAGACAGGTCGGTTGCCGCGCCACGCAGGTTAGTTGCCAATGTTCGCAAACGATCGGCAGCCCCCTGCAGTGAATCAAGGGTCGACTGGGACACGGGCGATCCGGGAAGCGCCGACAGCGTCGTCTTGATGGTCTCATAGGATGCCGCGTGGGAGTCCAAAACGTCCGCCTGCGAGTTCAGAGAGGTGGCCGCGTCGGTCGCTGTCGTCGTGCCCGTCGTGTACACGTTGTCAACCGCGCTCGACAGTGAATCGAGTGAGGTTTTGGACGACTCGATGGCGCTCGACACGGACGCGATAGCTGCCGTCGCGGCGGCGGTCAGCCCGCTGGTTCCTGCATCTGCGCTCGTCGCCGCGGACTTAGCGGGGGAGGTAGCGGTACTCACATTCGATATGAGCGTGTTCGTCGAATCGATGAGGGCGATCGACGAACTCACCATCGACGAGTATGAGTCAGCGCTGTCGGCGGCCGTACGCAGACGGGTGGCGATGGTCTGTACGCGGGTATCGAGGTTGGTGACGGCCCCGACGGCGCTCGGTGAGGACAGTGCCTCACCCATGGAAGTCGCCGTGTCCAGCGCGATCTCAGCCAGAGTCTGAGTAAAAACCTGATTAACCTGGGCGCTGACGGACTGCGCTCCCTGCCCCGCGAGCTTCGGGCTGATGCCGTTCTTCTTCTCGTTGACGTAGTAGGTCATCGGCGCGCTGGTCGCGTCGCCGTCGAAAAAGGTCAGCATGTCCTGCGAGAACTCAGCGGGGATGACAATCGCCGCGTAGTACTCACCTGAGCGCGTCCCCTCAATTGCCCCCTCTTCGCTGGCGATCACCCAGTCGAAATTCTCGTTGGTGCGCAGCGCGGCAACCACCTGGTCGCCGATGTTGATATGAAGAGGAACGAGATCCGATTTATACCCCTCGTCTGTGTTCGCAATGGCGATGCGCAGGGAACGCGTATTGCTGAAAGGATTCCAGGACGCGGCGACGTTAAACCACGTGAACAGGGAGGGAATAACAACAAGCCCGAAGATCACGACGATCGTGATGAGCGAGCTGCGCGCGCGCGACAGGTCAGCGCGGTAGATGGTCCACATGGTCTTCACGTCGTCTCCTCCCCGGCGGTGCCGATCGCGCAATCATCGGTGCCACTGTCATCTTCGCCCGCGAGGCCGGGGTCGGCCTGGTCGGTCTTGTGAGCCTGCGCCAAACTGTCCTCATTCACGAGGCCGGGGTCGGCCTCGTCCGGGTTCGTGTCCTGCTCTGCAGGATCGTCGCCCGCGAGGCCGGGATCGACCTCGTCCACGGTGGATTCGCCATCACCCCCGTGCTCAGCGTCATACAGCGCGAGCGAAGCCGCCAAGGCGGAAGAAATAGACGCCCCAACGGCGGCCACGCCAACCGCTATCCGAGAGCGCGCCCCCTTCACGCGGCGCGTAAGCAGGGAACGCACATCACCCTCGTCCATGGTGCCCAGGAGCTGCTGACGTTCCAGGGCCTGGCGCACGTACTGCAAGCCAATGAGGAACGTGATGACCGCGAGCACCCACACGATCCAGGCACCCAGAATCAGAGGAACCTCCGCCGCACTGGTGACCGACAGGACCGACAGGACGGCAGGAACCAGGACGCCGACAACGATCGCGCCTCGCCGGATGTGCGGGTAACGCCGTTCAAAGCGTGCCGCACGCGTGAACACGGACCGCTGAAAACCCTCATGGTCGGCCAGCGCCGCCACGATCTGGGTCAGGCGATAGCGATTGGAAGGCACACGCGTCTCCTCTGCAATGAATAAGCCGGAGGACGACAAATCCCGCGTGATCATCGCATTCAGATTCACCAAGTAGGGGCGCAACGCAAGACCGACAGTGAAGGCAACCAGGGCGTGCATTCCCAACGCCCCGAGTGCCATCACGAAATCATGACGATAAAAGCCGGCGACCGTCTCACGCAACGCGTTGATCCCGTACGTGAAAGGCAGCAGTGGGTGCAACATACGGAAGAAGGACGGCATCATTTCGATCGGATACAGGCCGGCAGCACCAGGAATCTGTATGACCACGATGACGACGCACAGGCCCTTGCCGATGTGCTGGAAGCAGGTCGCCAGCATGTAGACGATCGACACAAACACCACAGAGATGAGCATGGACGTACCGACGAAAGCTAGGCGCGACACCGTCTGAACCCCGATGATGAGGTCGCCGATCGACACCACGAGCGCCTGGATGAGACCGAAACACGCTAACAGCATCCAACGCCCCATGTATTTCGCCGACGAGGACACGGGACCCACACCGTCCTCATCCACGTCAAGTTTGACGAGGAGGACAAGGGAAAACGCCCCAATCCACAGCGCGAGATTCGTGAAAAGCGGCGCCATGGCCGATCCGTAGGCGGCGACCGGGAACACGGCCTCGGTCTCGATCGATGTCGGCGACGCCATGAAGGACGCGATCGACTCCGCGTTAGTGCCCAGAGAGGTGGCCAGGTCACGCAGCGTGTTGGAGGAGGAGATCGACGACAGGTCCGTGGTGGCCGTGTCCAGGTCGGTCTTGATTGTACCCAGGTTCGTGGCGCTGGTCGCCGTAGCGCTCTTCGCCTCAGTGAGCAGCGTATCCAGCTGGTCGAGCAGGGTAGACACCTGGTCACGTTGGCTGCTGAGCGTATCTAGCGAAGAACGCATCGACGAGGAGGCGCTGGAGAAGTTATCCAGGGCAGTCGAAAGCGTCGGGAGCTGGCCAGAGACACCCGCACGAGCGTTCGACACGGCAGTGGACACGGAGGAGGCTGCTGTCGACGCGGAGGTCAGCGCCGTCGAGACCGACGTCGAAGACCCAGACAGGTCCGTGTTGACGGTCGTCAAGTCTGCGATGGCCGTCGACAGCGAGGAGTTCTGGTTCGTCAGGTCCGTCAGCACGGTTCCAGCCACAGGCAGATTCCCCACGCCAGCTGCCTGCACGTCGGACAAAACAGTGCCAACCGACGTGTTGATCGAGTTTCCCTCCACGAGGAGCCCGTCGAGCTTACCCGTCGCCGCCTGCACAGCGCCGTCAAGACTGCCCGCATCCGCCGACAACCCCGCCAGCGCGTTCGTCGTGTTCGTGGAAAGCCCGTCAAGAACGGAACCCATCGAACCGGAGAAGGTCGCCAGGGAGGTACGCGAGTCCGTCACCAGTTGAACGGCAGTGTCCAGTGACGCCGACAAATCGGTGATCGCTGTATCCAGCTGTGTCAGCGTCGTGCGGGCAGACGACACGGATTCCTTCGCCGAGTCGATCGTTGTGCCCATGCCGGACAGGGACGTCGACGCGTTGCCCAGCTTCGTCGACGCCTCCCCCATCGACGTCATCAGCTCCGTGCGCGCAGCGTCCGCCTGATCCGCGATGCTCACCCCGGCCTCGGACGCCTTCTCCGACAACGCTTTAGCGACCGCAGAGACAAACGCTGAATTAATCTGGCGATCGAGCGCGGTCGCCCCCGCCCCCGTGATCTTGGGGGCGACCGCGTTGTTCTTCTCGTTGACGTAATACTGGATATTCGGCCGGACGTACGTTCCATCAACGACACCCGTCAAGTCGCGCGAAAACGAGGCCGGGATGACGAAAGCAGCATAGGAATCCCCGTGTTCCACCTCGGCGCGGGCCTCATCAGCGCTCACCAGATGCCAGCCCAACTGATCATTCTGCTTGAGCTTGTCCGAGACCATCGAGCCGACATTCACGGTCCCCAGGGTCTCCTTCGTCGCGCCCTCGTCCTCATTGGCCACGGCCACTTTGATCTGCGACGTGTTCGCATACGGGTCCCAAAAACCCACGATGTTGAACCACGCGTACAGCGCGGGGACGAAAGCCACACCGATGATGACAATCCACGCGACAGGCACTGTGACCAGTCTCAACAGATCGCGACGAAAAATCCTGACCGAACCGGGCACGCTATCGTCTTCTTTCGTTACCGCCGTGCTTGCTTGACATAGCGACGCATCGCTCGCTCGGCCTCGCGCTGATCCTGCTTCTCGCGCAACGCCTGGCGCTTATCCCACTCCTGCTTGCCCTTCGCCAGGGCAACCTCGACCTTCACGCGCCCACCAATGAAATACAGCTCCAAGGGCACGATCGTGTAGCCCTTAGCAGCCACACGGTCCTGCATCCGGCTGATCTCGGCGCGGTGCAGCAACAGCTTACGCTTGCGCGTCGGAGCATGGTTGGTCCACGACCCCTGCGAGTACAGGGGAATGTTAGCGCCGTACAACCACGCCTCTCCCCCATTGATTTCCACCCAAGCATCCACCAGGGAAGCACGCCCCATACGCAGAGCCTTGACCTCGGTGCCCATGAGGGCCAGGCCCGCCTCCCACGTGTCCTCGATCGTGTAGTCGTGGCGCGCCTTCTTGTTACGGGCGATCGTCTTCTTCGCGTCGGAGGCAGCCTTGGCACGCTGGCCCTCCGTCGGCTTGGGTTTCTTCCATTCCTTAGGCATGGCGCCTCCTCTCAGACTCGTGTGCGCACACCGTGCGCGAAGACCCCCGTAGCATGGGTCGCTACGGGGGTCTATCCTAACGCGGATTACAGGTAATTCATGGGTTCAACGTAGTTCCCATTCTCACGCACACCGAAATGCAGGTGGCAGCCGGTCGCGTACCCGGTTGAACCAACCTCGCCTAGCGCGTCACCCGCGTTGACGTATTGCCCCGGCGAGACATACTGTGCCTGCATGTGCAGGTACTCGGTGATGACGGAGTTCCCGCCGACAATGCCGTGGTTGATGTCCACGTAGTTACCTGCCGAATAGTCCGACGACACCGCGTTGACATAACCCGACGCAACGGCGCGAATAATCGTGCCGCAGCTAGCCGCCATGTCCGTGCCCGAATGCCCCTTCATGATGCCCAGCACCGGGTGGTAGCGCATACCGAAGGGGCTTGTCACGACGATCGGAATGTCGAGGGGGCTGCGGAAACCTGACGACGACGTGTACGACACGCCGGACGCCTGATTGGCCGCATCAATGGCGGCGAGCTCCGAGCTACGAGCCTCGTAGTCGGCCTGCGCCTGATCGAGCGAAGCCTGAACTTCACCTTTCTGGGCATCCCATTCGGACTGCTTAGTAGAAGCCTGTTCCTTCAAGGTGTTGAGTTCCGTGAGCTTGGCATCGGCATCGTCCTTAGCGGTCTGCGCGTCCGCTTCCGCCTGCGCGGCCTGCGCCTCGAGGTCGGCAATACGATCCGTGATCGCGCCTTGACGCGTAGACTGCGTGCGCTGAGATGAGGACACGTCCAGCGCCGCGGTCATTGTCTGATTCTCTGTTCGCAGCGCCATGTCGGCCGCAGCCGCGCGCTCCGTGATCGACTCGGTCCCGCCCGCCGTCAAAGCAACGGCGACTGGATCCACGTTCCCCTCTCGGAACTTGCGGCGCGCCAGCTCGGCGATCGCGCGCTGTGAGTCGTCGGCCTGAGTATTCGCAGCATCCAGCGAACCGTCGATACGGCTCTGTTCACCCTGCGCGGCGCTAAGCTGCCCCAGGATCGTCGCATGCTCGCGGGACTTGCTGTCGTATTCAGCAGCGGCAGAATCGTAGGCTGCCTGGGCGGCGGGAATCTGACCGTTGAGGTTTTGCAAGTCGATATATACCTGCGCCAGGGACGCATCGATTCCCTCCAGCTGAGACTGAAGCGCATTGACGGTCGCCTGGGCTTGCTCAGCGGCATTCGCGGCGGCCTCGCGGTCGCCGTCCGCGCGCGCGGGCAGCGTCTGACCCAAGGCCAGGAACGAGGCGAACACGAGGGCCAGAGCACCCGCGCGGATCGTTGTGGCACGGAAACGACGAGGAGAACGAGCCATGAGAATCACGCCTTGGTGTACTTCGCGAGCGAGAACGCAGAAGCGATCACCGCCAGAGCGACCGCCGCCAGGACCAAGACTGGCGTCATGATCGCCACCTCACTCATGCCGATAAAGTTCGTCCACTTGAAGGCGGGAGCCATCCATCCTTGGACAACAAAGTGCACGCCCGCGAACAAGGAACCGATCGCCAACGCCGCACCGACCAGCGCAGCGAGCGCGCCCTCAATCATGAACGGCGCTTGAATAAACAGGTTCGAGGCGCCCACGTAACGCATGATCTGGGTTTCCTGCTCGCGGCTCATTGCGCTCAGGCGAATTGTCGTAGAGATCAGCAAGATGGCGGCCACAACCATGATTGCGCCCAAGCCCAGGGCTGCTGTGCGAGCGGCACCCAGGACTCGGAACAGGGGTTCAACGACCTCACGCTGGTCACGGACCTCAGACACGCCAGCGGTCCCGGAGAACTCCTCCTTGACCACGGAATACTGCTCGGGGTTGACCAGCTTGATGCGGAAAGAGAACTGGAGCATGTCCGGGGTGGTCCACTGGGTCAGTGCATCGTTGCCGTTCAGACGCTGGAAGTTCTCGTAGGCCTCTTCCTTCGTCTCCTCATACACGTTAGCGACGTAGGGCGTCATCTCTGCCGACGCCAGCTTTTGGCGTACAGCGTCAATCTGCTCGTCTGTTGCCTCGACTGAGTTGCAGTTCGGGGCGGCATCGTTGATGGCACACATGTAGATAGTGACCTCAATCTTGTCATACCACTCCGACTTCATCTTGGACACCTGCATCTGCGTTAGGCCAGCGATGCCCACGAAGAGGAGGGACACGAAAGTCACGAGGATCACAGCAACGCTCATCGCGCGGTTACGCGACAGACCTTTTCCGACCTCGGACAGAATAAAACGAAGTTTCACTGGTCTTACCTCCCAGCCCCGTAGACGCCCCGGTTCTGGTCGCGCACAACGTCGCCGGCCTCCAACTCGATGACGCGCTTACGCATTTGGTTCACGATGTCCGCGTCGTGGGTGGCCATGACGACCGTGGTCCCGGAGCGGTTGATTCGGTCCAGCAGCCGCATGATGCCCAGAGACGTCTCCGGATCAAGGTTGCCGGTGGGTTCGTCCGCGAGCAGCAGCTCGGGGCGGTTCACCATGGCACGCGCGATGGCGACGCGTTGTTCCTCACCGCCCGAGAGCTCGTGGGGCAGGCGCGACTCCTTGCCGGACAGGCCCACCAGGTCCAGAGCATCGGGAACGGACGTCTCGATCGCGTGACGAGGCTTGCCGATGACCTGCATGGCCAGGGCGACGTTCTCGTACACGGTCTTGGAGGGCAGCAGACGGAAGTCCTGGAAAACGGTGCCGATCTTGCGACGTAACTTTGGCACTGCCCACGTGGACAGCTTGGACACGTCCTTGCCAAGCACCCATACTTTGCCGCTCGTTGCCTTCATTTCGCGCATGACAAGCTGTAGGAAAGTGGACTTGCCGGAACCCGACTTGCCGACGAGGAACACGAACTCTTCGCGCTCCACCTCCAGCGAGACGTGGTCCAGCGCGGGCTGGGCACCAGGCGTGTACACCATGGTGACATCATCAAAACGAATCATGGGACCATCCGATCGGGGTCAATAGTCCCTGTCAGGTTATGTAACGATGGGGTCACGTCCCGGCTGCGACACGCTGAAAAGCGGTGGTGTGGTACTCAGCCCGCCGCCCTCGTCCGCGTGCTCACACGAGCGGCCCGGGCCTCGGCAACGAATCGACGAGGCCCGGGCCGGATGCGCTTGTTCGCTGCCTTAGTCCCTGGCCGCGTTCTGTTCGTTCTTACGCCAGCGGATGCCGGCATTGATGAAGCCGTCAATGTCGCCGTCAAACACAGACTGGGGGTTACCGGACTCGTACTCGGTCCGCAGGTCCTTGACCATCTGATACGGCTGGAGCACGTAGGAGCGCATCTGGTCGCCCCACGACGCCTTCACGTCGCCGGCGAGTTCCTTCTTCTTGGCCTGCTCCTCCTCGTGACGCAACACGAGGAGACGAGACTGCAGGACTCGCAGCGCCGCCGCGCGGTTCTGAATTTGGGACTTCTCATCTTGCATGGACACGACGATGCCCGTAGGGATGTGGGTCATGCGCACGGCCGAGTCGGTCGTATTCACGGACTGGCCGCCAGGACCCGAGGAGCGGAAGACGTCAACTTTGAGTTCCGACTCGGGAATCTCAATATGGTCGGTTGTCTCGATGAGGGGAATAACCTCGACCGCAGCGAAGGATGTCTGACGGCGGCCTTGATTATCGAAGGGACTGATGCGCACGAGGCGGTGGGTACCCGCCTCAACACTCAGCGTGCCGTAGGCGTAGGGGGCCTGGACCTCGAAGGTCGCCGACTTCAGGCCAGCCTCTTCCGCGTAGGAAGTGTCCATCACCTTGGTGGGGTAGCCATGACGCTCCGCCCAACGCAAATACATGCGCAGCAAAATTTCGGCGAAGTCGGCTGCATCCACGCCGCCCGCGCCACTTCGGATCGTGATGACGGCGTTACGTTCGTCGTACTCACCGTCCAGCAGCGTACGGATCTCCAGATCGGACAGGTCCTTGTGTAACTTCTCCAGATCAGCTTCCGCCTCGGCGAGAATATCATCGCCCTCGTCGGGGTCTTCCGCGGCCATCTCCACCATGGCCTCGAGGTCGTCGATGCGTTCGCTCATCTGCATGACGCGGTCGAGCTCGCTCTGACGGTGGCTCAGCGCGCTCGTGACAGCCTGGGCGGCACTGGGGTCATCCCACAGGTCGGGAGCAGCCGCCTTCTCGTTCAGCTCAGCGATCTGCTCGCGCAGCTTGTCCGGCTGCACGACCGCGAGGATATTTTCCATCGTGGTTCGCAGGGACGGGATCTCTTCAGAAAATTCAATGGCCACACACCCAGAGTAACCGATTCCGCTCCCAACCAGGGGCGTGAGGAGCCCATCGGTGTCAGGCGTTACGCTGACGAGGCGCACATTCGCGCCATCGACGCCGGTGCCCCGACGCCGAAGACGTCGGGGCACCGAGCTGCGTGGTCGATCAGATGAGACCCATCGCAACCATCGCGTCGGCCACCTTACGGAAGCCCGCCAGGTTCGCGCCCGCCACGTAGTCACCGGGTACACCGAACTCGTCGGCTGTCGACACAGCGTTCGCGTGAATATCCACCATGATCTGGTGAAGCTTCGCGTCGGTCTGCTCGAAAGGCCACTGGGTACGACCGGAGTTCTGCTGCATCTCGAGACCGGAGGTGGCTACGCCACCAGCGTTGGAAGCCTTACCGGGGGCGTAGGCCACGCCCGCGGCCTGCAGGGCCTCGATCGCTTCGGGGGTGGTGGGCATGTTCGCGCCCTCGGCGACCAGCTGGACGCCGTTCTTGATCAGGGACTGCACGCCGGACAGGGGCAGCTCGTTCTGGGTCGCGCACGGCAGTGCGACGTCGCAGGGGACATCCCAGATGGAGCCATCGGACACGAAGGTGGCACCGGGACGCTCTGCCGCATAGTCGGAGACGCGCCCGCGACGCACCTCCTTAACGTCCTTGAGGAGGGCCACATCAATGCCAGCCTCGTCCACGACGTAGCCGGAGGAGTCAGACACGGCCACGACGGTCGCACCCAGCTGCTGGGCCTTCTCGGTCGCGTAGATCGCGACGTTGCCGGAGCCGGAGACGACGACACGCTTGCCGTCGAAGCTGGTGCCCTTCGCGGCCAGCATCTCAGCGGCGAAGTAAACGAGACCGTAGCCGGTGGCCTCAGTGCGCGCGAAGGATCCGCCCCAGGTCAGGCCCTTGCCAGTCAGGACACCCGCGTCGAAGCGGTTCTTCAGGCGCTTGTACTGGCCAAACAGGAAACCGATCTCGCGACCGCCCACGCCGATGTCGCCGGCGGGCACATCGGTGTCGGGACCAATATGGCGCGAAAGCTCGGTCATGAAGGACTGGCAAAAACGCATCACTTCGGCGTCGGACTTGCCCTTAGGATCGAAGTCTGCGCCACCCTTAGCGCCACCCATCGGCAGGCCGGTCAGGGCGTTCTTGAAAATCTGCTCAAAGCCCAGGAACTTGACAATGGACAGGTTCACGGAAGGATGGAAACGCAGGCCGCCCTTGTAGGGACCCAGCGCGGAATTGAACTGAACGCGGAAGCCGCGGTTCACATGCAGGCCACCCTTGTCGTCAGCCCACGGCACGCGGAACTGGATCTGGCGCTCAGGCTCAACGATGCGATCGATGACGGCCAGGTCGGCGTACTCGGGATGACGCTCGACGAGGGGAGCGATCGTCAGGAGAACCTCGTAGACTGCCTGATGAAATTCGGCTTGTGCGGGGTCACGGCGTTGGACCGATTCGAAGACGGATGCCAACGCAGGGTTAAGACGCGATGTATCAAAGGTGCTCATGGCTCAAAGTTTACGATTCGTTTACTCGCTCCCTCGTGATCATCCCACGATGTGACCGTCGCACAGGACACGTTTATGCCCAGCTCACAGCGGCCTCACCCGCGCACTCGACGTCCGCTCCAGCTCAGGAACCACCACGCCAACCAAAACGGGAGGAAGCGCACAAACGCGCGGACGAGCCCTCACAGACACCTCCACCTCCCCACTCGAAACGAACACTCCCGTGACGACCACCCCCTCCCCCACGCGACACGTGGACGACCCCAGTTCCACCAGCGCCACCTCCACCCGCGAACGCGCCCCCGCCTCGTCAATACCCGATTCCTGGCGCGCGATAACCGACGAAGCAGACGAACCACCCACGCCAGCACCAGCCAACGCATCCGCACACGACACCAGACGACGATCCTGCATCGCAACCTGAGTCAGCGACACCGTCACAAACAGGAGCAAACACACGAACGCACAACCCGCACACATTAAGACCCCGACGCGCCCCTCCTCACTCACGAGCAACCACCTCCCGCACGGGCGCGCTCGCACTCGAGAACACCTCAACACCCACCGCACCAAACCAGGCAGGCATAAACGGCAAAGGAACACGCACCGAAACACGGGCCTCGACAGTCGCTTCGCCGGACTCACAAGCCACGCACGAAGACGAAACCACCGGCGTAGCATCCACACCGAAATCTTCGACAATCAAAGACACCGCGCGCTCAGCATCCCCCTGACGCTGAGCATCCTCAGCAAGGATGCGGGCAGCTTCGCGCGCGCCAGCATCCACCGCCATCGCCCCAGCACTCACCTGCCCGAGCGCAAGAGCAACATACAGCAACGGGATAACGACCGCGACGAGAACACCCACAAACTCCACGCTCGCATCCCCGCGCTCACTCACGGCCCCTCCACGAGGCTGCGCCCGCGCACAGTCAACCATCGCGGACCAAGCCCACCCACGAGAGGCAACCGCGTGCGCACGGTGACGACAAGAACATCCGTGTCGCCGTCCGGCTCCCGCTCCACCTCAATCTCGCGGTCGCGTGAAGCACCAACAAGCGAATCAAGCAGCTCACTCGTGCGCGCGACCGCCTCCTCCTCGTCCCCGCCCAGCAGACCACCCCGTCGCGCCCCCTCGGACGCGGCGCTCACGCTCATTGTTCGCACATGCGAAGCGAAAGCCACCTGCACGAGCAGGAGGATGAGCACGACAACCAGCCCCTGGACGAGAACCGTGGAGACGACCTCCGACCCGCGCTCGGCATCCCTCTCAAATGCCCGAAATGGAATCCATCGCACGATTAAAAATCTCCACCAGACGTTCCGAGGCGACGCCCCAGATCAACACAACAAGGGCAGCCGTCATGAGCGTGATGAGCACCCAGCCGGGCACGTCGCCCCCTTCCCCCAACCTCCGGGCCTTAACGATCCACTTCTTCATGGTGTGTTCCTTTCCTCTCGCGAATAATCAGGGAGTGAAATCCAGGGCAATCAGACCCGGATAGAGCGCAAAAATGACGGTGACAGGCAATATCAGGAAAACAACAGGCACAAGCATCGCGATCTCTTTACGCCCGCCTTCTTCCATGAGCGCAGCGAGGGAACGCTCACGCTGGTCGCGCGCCTGGTCGTGCAGGACCGACGCCAGGGGCGAGCCGCGTTCGATCGCCGTCGTCAGCGTGCGAGTCAGGCGTGTCAACGCCGGGGATTCGGTGCGTTCATCAAGCTGGGCAAGGGCACGCACCGAGGGCATGCCGTTGCGGATATGCCCCGCCGTCAGCCCCAGCTCCGCCCCGAGGGGCCCACCCGCGCAACCGGCGACGCGCTCGATGGCGGCGGGAATCGACTCCCCGGCGGCGACCGCGAGCGCGAGGAGCTCCGCGCAGTCGGGTACGGCGGCGTCGATGAGCCTCTGACGTCGATTCGCTCGAACCGTGAGGGCACGGTCCATTCCCGCCACGCCAATCAAGGTGCCGACAAGGGCGCATGCGCACAGGGGAATGATCGAGGCGCGCAGGGACGAGGCCGGTCGCACTGTCATGGCGAGACAGGTCAGGATGAGCCCGGAGATGCCCGCCGTTGCTTGACGAAGACGGAACACAGAAACGTCGGGATTCATGCCGGCGAGGTCGAGCCTGCGTGCAACCGACTCCGAGGTGGAGCCGAGGGAATCGAGGGCCGAAGCGCCCGCGCGACGCAGCCAACGGGTGACGTCACGCGGGACTTCCTCACGGACTCGTCCCTGAGCGACGCGCTGCGCGAATGACACGTGGCACGCGAGGAGCGCCCGGATGATGACAGTCATACCGCTGACCGCGAGGACCGCAGCGAGGACGTCGAGCGCGCGCAGCTCCCACAGAGTCATCGTTGTCCTCCTAGGTGTCGCGGATCCGCGCTCAGCCGAGCGAGAGCCTTCATGGCAAGGTACGCAATGACGCAGACCCCCGCGCCGCCGAAGAGGACAGCGATGCCTCCGGGCGAGTTCCACACGTTGGCGCTCGCTCCCCCACCAGACAGGAGGAGAAGCACGATCCAGGGGGCGGCCACCCCCAGGCGGGCCGCGCCCACCGTCCAGGACTGGCGGGCTTCAAGCTCCCCGCGCACGCGCGCGTCCTCGCGTAGGAGGGTCGCCAGGTCTTGGAGGAGACGCGTCAGGTCGGCACCGCCCACGGATCGGGCGACGCGCAGCGCTTCGACGATGCGGTCCGCGACCGGGTCTCGTACCTCGTCCTTCATGCGGTCCAGGGCGCTGGCGAATCGCCCGTGCGCAGCGTAGTCACGGGAAAAAGCGTCGAAAGCGAAACGGACGGGTGCCGGACCCTCGTCTGCGAGGTCGCACAGGACCTGAGGCAGGGATGTTCCGGCTCGCACGCCGGAGACCATCGAATCGATGACTTCAGGCCAGGCGGCTCTCACTGTTTTCGCGCGCCCTGCGACGCGGGAGACCACCCACGCGTACGGCAGGAAAGCCACGCCGACCGACATGATGACAGCGACCGGCCACGCCCCCGTGACGATGAAGACCACCGCTGCAACCACCGCGCACAGGGCCAGGCTCAAGAGGACCAGGCCAGCGGCACTCAACCCTGGCACGCGTGCGCGCTCCACGTCCTCACTGAGCCGCTTCCAAGGCCCCCACACCGAGCGCTCCGGTGGCGGCGACAACAGCGGGGACAGAGCCAAGACGAGGCCGATACCGAAGACGAGTCCACACGACAGAGCAATCACCGTGGCCCCCATTCCAGGAGAGAACCCAGGTCGAAGCCTGCACCTGCGAAACGCTCGTGCAGGTCGAGTCCACCTGAGCCTCGCTCACAGCGTTCCCCGTCGAACGTAAAGAGTGTGGCCGTCTCGATACGGTCGCCCTCGACCCGCCCGGGCACCGCGAGAACCTCAGAGAGATAGCGCCTCCCGCCACGGCCTCGTTCCACGTGACACACGAGGTCAATCGAGGAAGCGAGCGTGGGCGTGACGAACCCCGTCGTCACGTTCTCCCCCGCCAGGAGCGGCAGGATCGAGAGCTTGTCGAGGGCCTCGCGCGCCGAATTTGCGTGCACGGTCGCCATGCCGGGCACGCCCGCGTTGAGGGCCACGAGCAGATCGAGCGCCTCGGGGCCTCGAACTTCACCAACGATCAGGCATTCGGGGCGCATGCGCAAGGACTCGCGCACGAGGTCACGCAGCGTAATCTCTCCCGTCCCCTCGGCTGCTGCGGGGCGAGTCTGCATGGCGACGTGGTCCCAGTTCGCCAGCCCAAGCTCGAAAACTTCCTCGCAGGAGATGACGCGCCGCGAACGCGGTAACTCACCGGCGAGAGCCCGCAGGAGCGTCGTCTTGCCCGCCTGCGTGCCGCCCGATACCAGCACTGACAGGCCGACGCCCACGGCGGCGGACAGGAAGTCCCGCATCGGCGGGGGCACCATGTCGGCGGCCACCAGGTCCTCCAGGGTGCGGGCGCGCTGGATGTGCTTACGAATGTTGACACTCCACGCCTGGCCGGTCACCGGTGGGATCGCGACGTGCAAGCGCTCTCCCCCAGCCAGCATCGCATCCACGAAAGGACTTGACAGGTCCAGGCGCCTGCCCGAGTGATGCAGCATCCGCTCCACGAGGGTGCGCACGTCCTCGTCGGTGAGGATGAGGCTGGTCAGTTCCGCGACGCCGGAGCGCGCCACGAACACGCGCGATGCCGAGTTAATCCAGATTTCTTCAACATCCGGGTCATCCATGAGCGCTTGCAGGGGACCCAGCCCACAGATGTCATCCATGAGGTCCGATTCGACCTGCTCGCGTTGTGTGGGGAGCATGTCGGGAGCATGAGCGTCAATGACGCGGTCGATCAGGTCGCGCACGGCCCGGGGGTCGCGCGCCGCATCGATGCCGCCCGCGGCCAGTCTCTCTCGAACCCGCGCGGCGAGTGTCCGCGTCACGGCTTCCATCCCTGAGCCTCCTCGCTACAGACAAAGCCAATGTGTCGAAAGTAACAGAGTTGTTCGGGAAGGAGCAAACTCCTGTCCCACAATCAGTGCAAGTTCCGCGCGGGGCACCCATCTGCACCGCCCGTCGCGATACGTTAAAGAAATGACGACCCCGAAGAGTCCCCTCGAATTGGCCGCATTGGCCACCACCGCCGTGCCCGGGATGCGCGTGAGCGCGCTACGCCCCCCGACCTACAGTGACGAACTCGCCTCCGTCACCGGCATCGAGGACACCGCCGGCAAACGCTGGATCGTCACATATCCCCACGAGGAAGTCTCCGGGCCAGCCCTCGAGGCCACGTCCGGCATCCTCGACCGCCTCGGAAAGGCATACGAGCACGACTACATCCCCTTCGATGTCCCACGCCTCGCCGGCCAGGCCACAATCCGCGGAGGCGGGGTCGTGTACGTGCACGGGGATCCGGGCGGGCACACTCCCACCCAGGACGAACTCGACAAGGACCTGCTGCTGCCCGCCTCACTTGGCCGCGCCCTCGCAGCCCTGCACAACCTGCCCGGCACTGTCTTTTCGGCGATCGGCCTCCCCTCCTATACGGCGATGGAATGCCGCGACCGCAATCTCGCTCTCCTCGACGAGGCCGCCCGCCAGGTCACGATCCCCGCGTCACTGTGGAACCGCTGGGAAGCAGCCCTCGAAGACGTCTCCCTGTGGCGCTTCCCCTCCGCACCAGTCCATGGGGACGTCCAGGAGCGCTGTTTGTCCGTCCAACGCGGCTCTGTCCTCGCTATCGGCGGATGGACCAGCGCGCACGTGGGCGACCCGGCGCTCGACATCGCATGGATTCAAGCCAGCGCATCCGACTCATTCCTTGAACGCTTCCGCGAAACCTACGGTCACGAGCGACGCGCCACCGACCTGCATGTCTTCACGCGCGCTCAGCTCCTCAGCGAGATCGCGCTGGTGCGCTGGCTCGTCCACGGCCTGCACGCCGAGGACACCTCCGTCGTCAACGAGGCCCGCGAGATGCTCGCCGACCTGGCCGCCGACCTTGACGGTGAGCCGCTGCTTCCCTCCCACGCGGCCGCCATGGGGTCACGCTCTTCATCTATCGACGAGGCCTCCCCCGCCGCAAGCGGTTCACGTCCCTCTCGCGCGCCCACCCATGATTCATCCCCCAACAGTCGCCCCATCAAATGGCACGACCGCAAGACCGCCGCGACCGGCGAGGAGCCAGAGGAGGACACCGGCGAACCAACCCAGCCCGTCTCAGCACTCGCCCGCAAGCTCACCCAAGGGGAAGCCGACCCCGCCGCCCCGACCGAACGCCTGCGGCTCGGCCCGGACGGCACCCTCATCTCGTAACTCGTCAACGGTCCTCACGCTGCGCCCGGCGCGACACACATGGCGTTGTGCGCCCGGCGTGCGTGTCGCGTTGTCGAATGAGCAACTGCGGCCCCCGGCCCACCGGCACAACCCCTGCCCCCGCCTCGCTCGGTGCGCGTCACACCACACCGAGCAGAAAACCAACACACAACAACACGACGGGAATCGGCCGCAACGACCCGCCACAAAACCCCGGACTTGGCAAGCGCGAACCCGCCGACATAGAGCGGGGTCCGTCAGGTTTATCCACCTGACGGACCCCGGCCTCGTCAATGGAGCGCTGAGCGGCGGCGCACCGGTCAGCGCTTCTTTTTGTTCTTCTTCCCCTGATGGGCAGACTTACCGCGAGGGGAAGCCGTCCCTTGGGAGGCGGCGGGTTCACCCTGTGAGGAGGTGCGCCCCTCGAGGATTTCGACGCGGCGTTCCAAGCGTTCTACTTGAAGGCGCAGGATCGCAGCCTCCTCGGTGAGGCGACGGCGGTCCTCATCCGAGCGCGACAAGTCCACTGAGAAACGCAGGGATAGGAGCAAGAGCATTACTCCCGCCAGGAAGAAACCCAGGTTCAGCGGGACGACGACGCCCAGCTGGAACGCGGTCCACTTCAGGATCGGGGGGAAGAGCGACAGCAGCGCCGTGAAGAATGCAATGCAGTACCACCACAGGCCGTAGCGTTCCTTCAGGCCCGAGTTGCGCATCTTCACGAACACCATCACCAGAATGATGATCGCGAAGACAAGTCCGAGAAGGTACGTGGGACTCATGCGCTCGCCTCCTGCCTCGGGGCAGTCTTTTCACCGGGGCGCGACAGGGACACCGCGAGGGCGAGGGTCGCTCGCATCAGGAAGAGCGCCGACTTAATCGGGTTGTGTGAGGGTTCGCCACCGGCACGCGGGTGCATCTGCACTCCGACCTCACGCACCACCAGATGGGAGCGGGCCGCGATGACGAGCGCGCCGATTGTGTCGCCCAAGTACTCTGCCGGGTAGTTGTGTGCGAACAGCGACAGGGCGCGTGGCCCGTAGAGTTTGAAGCCGCTGGTTGTGTCGGTCAGGCGTGTCTTGCACACGCGCGAGAGGATGAACGAGAACAGGTTCATCGCCCATTTGCGTGGGCCTCGTGCCCGGTAGTCGCCTTTGCCGGCGAAGCGCGAGCCGATCACCACGTCCGCGCCCTCGAGGGAGGCCGTCTCAATGAGGGTCTCGATCTCCGTCGGGTCGTGCTGTCCGTCCGCGTCGAGCTGGCAGGCGTACTCGTACCCCATGCGCTTGGCGTACTGGAAGCCGGCGCGCATGGCTCCGCCGACCCCCAGGTTGAGCGGCAGGTCAAGCACGGCCACCCCGGACGCGCGCGCAATGTCAGCGGTCGCGTCCGTGGACCCGTCGGATACGACCAGGATGTCCGCGAAGGACGGTTTTTCAACCTTCACGGATTCGAGGACGCCCGAGAGCACCTCCTCTTCGTTCCACGCGGGGATGACGATGAGGAGGCGTGAGTTAGCACTGGGGCGTGACACTCAGTTGTCCTCACGGTTGAGCAGATCGAGCAGGTAGGCTCCGTACCCGGACTTGACCAGGGGTTCAGCGCGCTGGCGCAGACCGTCGTCGTCGATGAAGCCCATGCGCCACGCGACTTCTTCGGGCGCGCCGATCTTCATGCCTTGACGGGCTTCGACTGTGCGCACGAAGGCCGTGGCGTCAGCGAGGGAGTCGAATGTGCCGGTGTCGAGCCACGCGGTGCCGCGCGGGAGGACCTCGACTTTGAGTTTGCCGGCTTCGAGGTAGGCGCGGTTCACGTCGGTGATTTCGTATTCGCCGCGCGCGCTGGGCTTGAGGTTGCGGGCGATGTCGATCACGTCGTTGTCGTAGAAGTACAGGCCGGGGACGGCGTAGTTGGACTTGGGTTTCTCGGGTTTCTCTTCGATTGAGAGCGCGTTGAATTCCTCGTCAAATTCGACGACGCCGTAGGCGTGCGGGTTAGAGACGTGGTAGGCGAATACGGCACCGCCGTCGGGGTCGACGTGGCGTCGCAGCTGTGTGCCCATTCCGGGGCCGTAGAAGATATTGTCGCCCAAGACCAGGGCCGCGGCGTCGGTGCCGACGTGGTCGGCACCGAGCACGAAGGCCTGTGCGAGGCCGTTGGGTTCGTGTTGGACGGCGTAGGAGATACTCACGCCGAGCTGGCTGCCGTCACCGAGCAGGCGGTGGAAGGACGGCGCGTCGTGGGGCGTGGTGATCACCAGAACGTCGGAGATACCGGCCAGCATGAGGGTTGACAGCGGGTAGTAGATCATCGGCTTGTCGTAGACGGGGACCAGCTGCTTCGATGTCCCCAGCGTGATCGGGTTCAGTCGGGTGCCGGACCCGCCTGCCAGGATGATGCCTTTCATGTTGCCTCCGCTTCCCGGCGCGTCCTCGTGTGGGTCGCGCATCAACGCTCATTATCCCTGCGAGTCGCACTTTTCCACAACTTTAGTCCTGTGGGCGAGGCTGGGACGGTGTACCCCCACCGTCGGGGTGCGAATCGGATAGTATTGGTAAGGATAGTTACGTCCCAACGACACCCACGCACACAGAGGAAGAATCATGGCGCCTACTGCTAAGCCCCTGGGGATTACGACTACGCCGATCCCCGGCTTTTTGCGCATCGATCTGACCGTTCACGGCGACAACCGAGGTTGGTTTAAGGAGAATTGGCAGCGCGAGAAGATGGTCTCGCTGGGCCTGCCGGATTTCGGACCCGTGCAGAACAATATTTCTTTTAATGACGAGGTCGGGGTGACGCGGGGCATTCACGCGGAGCCGTGGGATAAGTTCGTTTCGGTTGCGACTGGCCGCGTGTTCGGCGCGTGGGTTGATCTGCGCGAGGGGCCGTCGTTTGGCACGGTGTACACGACGATCATTGATCCGGGTGTGGCGGTGTTTGTGCCCAAGGGCGTGGGTAATTCGTATCAGACGTTGGAGCCGAACACGGCGTACACGTATCTGGTGAACGATCACTGGTCGCCGGATGCGAAGTACACGTTCCTGAACTTGGCTGATGAGACGGCTGCCGTGGATTGGCCGATTCCGTTGGATCGGGCGATTTTGTCGGAGAAGGATAAGGGGCATCCGCGCATGGCGGACGTGACGCCTTTCCCGGCGCCTGGCCCTGCGGGTCGCCGCGCGCTGGTGACGGGCGCGAATGGTCAGCTGGGTCGTGAGCTGATGCGTGCGTTGCCTGAGGCGGGCTTCACGGTCATGGGTGTTGATTTGCCTGAGGTGTCCATTTCGGATGCCGAGCAGGTCGCTGCCCTGCCGTGGGATGAGATCGACGTTGTGGTCAACGCGGCGGCGTGGACGAACGTGGACGGCGCGCAGACTCCGGAGGGGCGGCGTGCGACGTGGCAGGCGAATGCGACGGGTCCGGCGGTGTTGGCGCGTGAGGCGACGGCTCACGGGGTGACACTCGTGCACATTTCGACGGAGTACGTGTTTGATGGCACGCAGGAGGTGCACGTCGAGGACGAGGCTCCTTCGCCTTTGAGCGCGTACGGGCAGTCGAAGGCGGGCGGCGACGCGGCGGTGGCGTCGACTCCTAAGCACTACATTGTGCGTACGTCCTGGGTCGTGGGTGATGGCAAGAATTTCATTAAGACTATGGCGTCGCTGGCTGATCGCGGTGTTTGCCCGTCGGTTGTGTCGGATCAGGTGGGTCGTTTGACTTTCACTGCTGACTTGGCGCAGGGCATTATTCACCTGTTGACGAGTGAGGTGCCTTTCGGCATCTATAACCTGTCGGGTGAGGGTCCGGTGATGAGTTGGGCGCAGGTCGCTAAGCGGGTTTTTGAGTTGTGTGGTCGCGACCCGGAGGATGTCACGGAGGTGAGCACGGAGGAGTATTTCGCGGGCCGTGAGGCTGCGCCTCGTCCTCTGTCTTCGACGCTGGATCTGTCGAAGATTGAGGCCACTGGTTTCACGCCTGCGGATTCGTCGCAGCGTATTGATTCTTACGTGGCGTCGCTGCGCGGCTGATTGCGCGTGCGGCTCGGCCCCGGGCACCGACAGGTGCTCGGGGCCGTTGCTATGCCCGCGTTCACTGCGTGCGCGTAGGGCTACGGGGACTGCCCGCGCATGCCCTCAGGCGACGGTTGCGAATGGGAGCGGCGTATCTGGATAGGTTACGAACATCCGGATAGGTAACGAACATCTGGATAGGTTAATAACCTATCCGCATCTGAATAACCTATCCGGATGCGCACAACCTATCCACGAAAGCACGGGATAGCGGCACTCCACGCGGCCGATGCTGCGCTCCGCACACGGCCATGGCACCACTCACCTTATGGTGCTCCATGCTTTCTGACCGACGAGTGGAACGTCATTCAGCGTTTCCCGAAGGAGTCTTAATACGCCTTATGGCGCTCGGAGCGTTGTGATCCTGAGCCGTCTAAAGTTCTGTGACTGAGTCTGTTCGTGGCTCTTTGTGTAACTTTTGGTGGAGGGTGTGGATGGTTGCTTAAAAATGTTGCACGTAATTCGCGATCTGGTCTTTCAATGTTTGAAAGCTGGTTGTTGATATTCCGCGGTATCTGACGTCTATCGGCTATGGTCCGATCGGGAATTACGTGCGAAACTTTGTATGCTCGGTGCTTTCTGACTAGCGATTTTGGCGGCGTGTGTACCTGAGCCAATGCGGGGTCTTAATGCACCTTATGATGCTCGGAGCGTTATGATCCTGAGCCACCTAAAGTTCTGTGACTGAGTCTGTTCGTGGCTCTTTGTGTAACTTTTGGTGGAGGGTGTGGATGGTTGCTTAAAAATGTTGCACGTAATTCGCGATCTGGTCTTTCAATGTTTGAAAGCTGGTTGTTGATATTCCGCGGTATCTGACGTCTATCGGCTATGGTCCGATCAGGAATTACGTGCGAAATTTTGTATGCTCGGTGCTTTCTGTCCCCCTATCCGACGCTCACCTACACCGGCAATGGTCGGTCTTAATGCACCTTATGGCGCTCGGTGCTTTCTGACGCAGGATCAGCAGAGAACAGAGACTGCGGTGTATCAAAGTCTTAATGCACCTTATGGCGCTCGGTGCTTTCTGACTCGCCCTTAGGTTCGCCCTCAGAGATAAGATGTCTACGCGTCTTAATGCACCTTATGGCGCTCGGTGCTTTCTAACGGGCACGGCATGAAAGAGTTGAAGGTTGCGGGTTCGATTCCCGGTCTTAATGCACCTTATGGCGCTCGCTGCTTTCTGACACCAGGTCGTTGAGGTGACCGACTTTTGGAAGCTCACGTCTTAATGCACCTTATGGCGCTCGGTGCTTTCTAACACGTCATTTTGATCAACCGAAAGAACAAAGTGCCGATCGCGTCTTAATGCACCTTATGGCGCTCGGTGCTTTCTGACGTGGGTCAGGCATATTCTGTCGTGGGATCTGCGTCGCGGTCTTAATGCACCTTATGGCGCTCGGTGCTTTCTGACGGATGCTCAGGACTCGGTTCATGTTCTCGGGGCGAACCATTCGTCTTAATGCACCTTATGGCGCTCGGTGCTTTCTGACAAAGAACAACACTTAGCCACACTACGTGGGGATGAGAGGGTCTTAATGCACCTTATGGCGCTCGGTGCTTTCTGACGAATTGCCATGAGGAATAGTATTTGGTGCCGGAATTGTCTTAATGCACCTTATGGCGCTCGGTGCTTTCTGACCCGAGAACAGGCAGGACTCCACCTGGAAAACTGGCGTCGTCTTAATGCACCTTATGGCGCTCGGTGCTTTCTGACTGCTTCCGCTTGTCGCTATCGGCCTTGCTCCTGCCGCGTCTTAATGCACCTTATGGCGCTCGGTGCTTTCTGACATGCCAATCACGCAATCATCCTCGGAGTTACCGGATTGTCTTAATGCACCTTATGGCGCTCGGTGCTTTCTGACACCACATCACCGTGACCGCACCAGGCGGCCAGGCAGGGGAGTCTTAATGCACCTTATGGCGCTCGGTGCTTTCTGACTATCTTGACAAGGGCGCGGATGCATCCCTCAACACCATTATGTCTTAATGCACCTTATGGCGCTCGGTGCTTTCTGACTTAGGTTCGCCCTAAGAGATAAACTGGATGTTCTAGATGTGTCTTAATGCACCTTATGGCGCTCGGTGCTTTCTGACGCGCTATTCATGATCGATCTCAAGCACTATGTGCAGGAGTCTTAATGCACCTTATGGCGCTCGGTGCTTTCTAACTACGATGACGAACAGCTTGCGCAGATGGTGTACGAGTCTTAATGCACCTTATGGCGCTCGGTGCTATCTGACTCCAACAAGAGTAACAAGGATCAGCGTCTAGAGATCGTGTCTTAATGCACCTTATGGCGCTCGGTGCTTTCTGACCGGGTAGGCCCATGAGCCATTCCACGAAGCCGATGGACAGGTCTTAATGCACCTTATGGCGCTCGGTGCTTTCTGACCCGGCACATGGACGCGTATCGGCGTCGGCGCGGACTACGTCTTAATGCACCTTATGGCGCTCGGTGCTTTCTGACGCACAGGAACTGGCGTCGTCTTAATCGGGGCAGGCGTCGGTCTTAATGCACCTTATGGCGCTCGGTGCTTTCTGACCGCAAGATCGACCCCGCCTGGGAATGGTCACTCCTGACCAGTCTTAATGCACCTTATGGCGCTCGGTGCTTTCTGACCCACTTGCACGCCGCCGTCAGCGAGCAGGTCGCCGACAGGTCTTAATGCACCTTATGGCGCTCGGTGCTTTCTGACCTCGCGGCCGTCAAGGTCTGGCGCGATCCAGTCGCTGGGTCTTAATGCACCTTATGGCGCTCGGTGCTTTCTGACTCGTCAGCGTCATCATGTGGTGGGCTGGGTTCAACTAGTCTTAATGCACCTTATGGCGCTCGGTGCTTTCTGGCCGAAAAAGCACCCCTCCGACCAACAAGCACGCCGCCAGATTAGCAGACTTTTCGTTGCAATACAGCGCATCGCCACGGACAGCCAAAACAGCGCCGAACGCGCCGGAAACTCACACCAACGTCGGCGTTTCGCGCCGCAACCAACGCACACCCGCCACAACCACCAGAAACACCACACACAGACGCCGGGACCCACCACACCTCACAGCGCGACGAACCCCGGCCTCGTGACGGAAAACAAACCCCCTAGAAGTACGCGTTCAACATGGCTACCAGATCATTCCCATACCCGCGGGCAGCGGCCCAACCCGTATGATTCGGATTCTCTTGAATACCCAAGTACTCAACCACAGGAGCCGCACCCTTACGCACGTACGTGAAGCGAGGATCCACAACCGGATACGCCAACGACCCAACAGACACCGACGGATCCGCATAAGCGCGCAAATGCTGAACCTGAGCACGAATACCAGTACGCACATCCGAGAAAGAAGCACCCCGCGCGCCACCGCCAACCGCGCCAATGCCAGAGAAATTAAACTGGCCGACACTCACGTCGCCGCCAAACTGCAACCAACCCGTCTCCTTCATCGACTGAACAAACACCAACTCAGGCGACACGCCTTCAGCCACAGCCTCATCGTAAATGATGCCCGCAAAGTCACGGATCGAACCCGCGCCGCCAGACGCAAGAGACGACGGATACGAGTAACCCACCCGATCCCAAGCATCAACCATGTCATCAATAACCTCGGAACGCGAAGCCATAGGTGCAGTCATGATGAGACGCTGACCCGCCGCATTCGTCACAGCATCACCACGCGCGCCAGAACGAGTCGCCGCGTCCGAAGCAGGGGCGCCAGAGCCATCAACATAACCCAGCCACGCGCCAGACGAAGCAAACGAAGACGCCCTCCCCTCAACAGTCACAACACCCGTCGCCATCGCACCAGAGGACGAATCCAACCAATACCACGTACCGCCATCAAGCAGCCACCCGGTACTCATCGCACCAGACGCACCCAAGTGGTACCAGACGCCACCGACCTTCACCCAGCCCGTGAGCATAGTCCCCTCAGAATCCAAGTAATACCAGGTGCCACGATCCAACAACCAGCCAGTAGCCATCACACCACTCGGGAGCATGAAATACCACTGCCCGTCATCCTCAGTACGCTGCCAGCCGGTGAGCATACGCCCATCATCCTCAAAGAGATACCAGTCGGAGCCAACATTCGTCCAACCCACAGCCATCGCGCCGGACGCACTCAGCCAATACCAGTTATCACGGTAACGCAGCCAGCCGGTAGCCATAACGCCCTCACTGTCAAGGTAATACCAGGTCCGGCCATCCTTCACCCACCCGGTAGCCATGTCACCGTCAGGACGGAAATAACGCCACGAATCACCATCCTTCTTCCAGCCCGTCACCATCGCAGTGGAATCATCAAAGAAATAGCGGCGCCCATTAATCGTGGACCATCCACGCACCGTGCGCCCATCCGAAGCCGCCCAATACCAGCGACCCCCCGCAGTGAACCAGCCGGTCTTAGCGACACCGTCGCGCACAAAACGCCACGAATCCCCCGACCTCTCCCACGTCCCTTTACTAAGCCCATAAGTCTGAGCAATACCGGTCGCGTCAGCGACACCCAAGGACCGCACGAAAGCCGGATCACGCAACATCTGCGCATCCGACGGGGACGTAACGAAAGCGTGCTCAACGATGATGCCGGTCATATTCTCCTCGCGCGCCTGGCGAATAATCGCATAGTAGTCGCCCGTGGAACCATCCGGATAGTCATAGTAAGGATTATCGCGGGTCTTAATACCGCGCTCCTCGAGGCCAAGACCCGTGAGCTGATCCAGGATATTGCTGGAGAGCTTCCGACCCTGCGCATGAGTCGAATAGTTATAGGACGAGGAGTTCCCATACCAAACCTCAGCGCCGCGGGCGATCGGCGAGCCAGAGTTGAAATGAATCGACACGAGGGCATCGGCGTCCGCCGCTGCGGCCACCTGGACGCGGCTCGACAGATCAACGCCGAGATTCTCCGATGGCCTCGTGTCCGTCGTCCTCGTCATCACGACAGTGACGCCATCATACGTTTCTAGTTCCTGCTTCAAGGCCAGCGAGACCGCAAGGGTCAGGTCCTTCTCTTGTAGGCCATTGGCGACCGCGCCAGGATCGGACCCCCCGTGCCCGGGGTCGATGGCGATGATGATGCCGCTGGCCGCATGGGCGGGGGGCACAAGAGCCGCGACAGCGGCCCCCAGTGCCAGGGCCAGCCCGGCTGCGAGTTTTCTCCACGGGGTGCGCATAGTCATCCTTCGAGTTGCTAGTGTGACAACAGGGATTCTAGTTACTTATGTTGTAACTGTAAACATGAAAATTGTTACACGTACAGACTGGCACGAACTGCACACCAAATGATTGCTCAGTAAGACTCGGTGAGAGCTAAGACTCGCCATCCACCACAGCCCTCCGACGAAGCCACGCCTGCCACACGCACCCACGCCCGGCTGGTTCGCCCCTCAGGGCACCCCTCGCACCGCCCCTCAGGGCACCCCTCGCACCGCCGCGCCCACCGCTCGCACCACAGCAGCCGCCGCACGCGACGACACATCGACGCAACGATGCGCACGCACCCAGGCGCGCGCCCCCTCAGGACCCACCCACCTCACAGAGCCGGACGCGACAGCAACCATGGCCTCGGCAACCTGTCCAACATCAAGGCCACACGCCACACCCAACCCGCCCTCGCGCACGTCGCGAGCCGCCTGCCCGGGTCCGGCGTAGATGACGGGAGTCCCCTGCGCGAGCGACGCAAGAATCTTCGTCGGATAGGCATAGTCGTAGCCGCCCGGGCGCAGCGACGCCAACGTGGCGGTAGCACGCGCCATCCACCGATCCGCCTCCAACGCGCTCACCGCGGGCACGAGGATGACCCCCGCAACCCCCCGAGCGCGCGCAGCCAATTCGTCCCAGCCGCTGCCCTGCCCGACGAACACGAGGCGAGCATCCCCCAAACGCGATCGCGCACGCTCGAAAGCACCGACGAACACCTCGGGGGCCAACCAGTGGGCAACCGTACCCGCATAAACAAAAACGGGACCGGAGCAGCTGGGGAAACCACCCGGAAAACCTGCAGCCACGACCCCGGGAACACGCACGCCGTTGGGGACGACCGCAACGCGAGCGGCACCCAACTCGCGCGCACGGCGAGCAACCCCGTCAGACACAGCAATGACGCGGCGCGCTCCACGCAACGCAAAAGATTCAAGGCCAGCAACCGCGCGCACAACCGGGCGCCACACCCCCGCCACGGCCGCAGCATCCGAAACGATGTCCGCACAATAATAAACGTAGGGCACATGACGCAACGCACACGCCAGGCGTACGGCGACACCCGTCGTAGGCGGAGGTTCACAGACAACCACATCGGGGCGCGGCCCCGTCAGCAGGCGCACACACAGGGGAACATCGAACGACAAATAAGACGCATAGCCTCGCACTGCTCCGGTGCGGTCACGCAGCACGGGAGCACGCCTGATCGTCACGAAACCATGGCCGCCCCCCTCCCCCCGCGCCCTCGACTTCACCCAAACTCGCCGGCCCCCCGAGAAGTCACCCCGTGAAGCGAAGGCCCCGCGGCGCACATCAACACCAGCGTCGCGCGCGACGCTGGGAGCCAGGCGCGCGGTCAGGACACGCACGCGCTCACCCCCAGCAGCCAGAGCACGGGCGAGCGCCCCGAGGCGCAGCGCCGCCGCGGTCGGTTCAGGCGTGAACGTGCGGGTAGCCAGGGTGACTAGCATACGGGAGCTTCTCCCCCACCAATGGTGATGCGCGGAGTCCCAGCCCAGGCCTCGGCCGACGTAACGGCGCGCCCGTCGACGAGGAGACGCACGCCAGGCAGATCCGCGGGAGTCAAGTCCCGGTAGCACGCGTGGTCAGCCTGAATAATGGCCACGTCCACTGCGCCGCCAAGGTGATACGCCTGCCAACCGTAAGACGCAAGCTCCTCGTCCGTGTACAAAGGATCATGAACGCACACCTGCGCCCCGGCCTCGCGTAGCGCGCCGACGACGCCAAACACGCCGGAGAACGCAGTTTCCTTGACGCCGCCACGGTAGGCGGCGCCCAACACGGCGACACGCAGACCCGCCAGGGAACCCAGCAACGCGGCGGCGCGCCAGACCGCATACGCGGGCATCTCAGCGTTCGCGGCGCGCGCGGCAACCACGATGGTCGCGTCCGGATCCCCCGCCACATACAAGCGCGGATAAACGGGAATGCAATGCCCACCGACCGCGATCCCGGGCCGGTGAATGTGAGAATACGGCTGAGAGTTGCACGCCTCAATGACGCGAGCAACATCGACGCCGATCGTGTCCGCGTAGCGTGCGAACTGGTTAGCCAAACCAATATTGACATCCCTGTAGGTGGTTTCCGCGAGCTTGGCCATCTCCGCGGCCTCCGCCCCACCCATGGGCCACACTCCGTTGGGGCGCGGCAGATCGTCACGCTTCTCGAAAGAAAGGACCGCCTCGTAGAAGGAGACGCCGCGAGCCTCGCCGGATTCGCTCAGCCCCCCAACCAGCTTCGGATAGCGCGCCAGATCCGCGAAGACGCGGCCTGTCAGGACGCGCTCAGGCGAGAAAACCACATCGAAATCGCGCCCCTCGACCAGGCCGGACACCTCTTCGATGAGGGGCTTGTAGCGTCCACGCGTCGCACCCACCGGCAGAGTCGTCTCGTAGGAGACGAGCGTGCCGGGACTCAGGTGAGCGGCCATGGAACGCGTCGCGGCGTCCATGATCGAAAAATCGGGGCGACTGCGATCATCAACGACCAGAGGAACGACCATGATGACCGCGTCGGCGCCCGGGATTGCCTCACCGTACTCGGTCGTGGCGCGCAAGGCACCCGAAGCGACAAGCGGCGGCAGATACTGGGCCAGGTGCGCCTCGCCCGGAAAAGGCTCAGCACCCCCGTTGACCAGGTCGACCACCCGCGGATTCACGTCCACGCCGACAACGCCGTGACCGCTGCGCGCATAGTGCACCGCCAGCGGCAACCCAATCTTGCCCATCCCGACGACCGCGATCCGCATGCGTCTCCCCCCTTTTCTGGCTCTGGCCTCGTCAAACACCCCCAGTGTAATGCCCCTCCACACCTACAATGGGGGCGTGGATCGCGCGCTCAATCTCCTCCTCTACCCCTCAAACCTGGCCTCACCGGGACGCCTGGTAAAAATCGCGCGCTCACTATCCCCGCTTTTCTCGCAGACGCACATCGTCGGCATCGACCAGGGCAACCTACCCACAGACGAGGCCCTGTCCCCCACCGTGCACCTGACGCGGATTCGGGGTGCCTCGCTGGGCGCGCCCCTGGGCGGGCTGCGGGTCGTCTGCGCGTGGGGCGCGCGGGTGTATCGGCGGTACACACGCCACCGCGTGGCAGCCGTATCCGCGCAGAACCTGTTCCTCCTGCCGCTCGCGCACGCGTTGGCGCGACGCACAGGCGCGATCTTCGCGTATAACGCGCACGAGCTGGAGACGGAGACGGTGGGGTCCGCGGGGCTGCGCCAGCGCCTGCAGCGTCGCATCGAACGCCGTTACATCCGCCGCGCGGACGTCGTGTCCGTGGTCAACGAGTCAATCGCACAGTGGTACCGCGAGGCCTACCCGGGTGTGGATCCGATCGTGGTGACGAACGCGCCGACGGGGACGGGCGGGGTGATCGACCTGCGCGCGCGGCTGGGTATCCCGCACGACGCGCTCCTATATCTACACGCGGGCTACCTGGCACCGGGGCGCAATATTGCGCTGATTCTGCGCGCGTTCGCGCAGGTGAGCGGCGCACACGTCGTCTTCGTTGGCGCAGGCGCCCTGCTGCCCGAGGTCGAGCGTGCCCAAGCGGCGCATCCGAACATTCACCGCCTACCACCCGTGGAACCGGACCAAGTCCTGGCCATGACGCGCGGCGCGGACGTGGCGTTGTGCCTCATTGAGTCCGGGTGCGTCTCACACCGCATGTCCACGCCCAATAAGATGATGGAGGCCTTTGCGGCCGGCATCCCTGCACTGTGTTCTCCCCTGCCCGAAGCGCGCCGTTACCTGGGTGACCAGGCCGACACGTGGGTGTTGGCGGACCCCCAACGCCAACTGGCCGCCGCACTGGAGGCCATCACCCGAGCCGACATTGACGCATTCGTTCCCCCAGCGATCCCCGCGTGGGAAGAGGGCGCCGCGCGCCTACGCGGCGCCTACGAGCAGGCCCTCGCGGCGCGAACCCGCCGCTAGGACACCCCGTTTCACGAGCGTTTCACGAAGCCGCGCCCCCGTTTCACGAGCGTTTCACGAAGCCGCGCCCCCGTTTCACGAGCGTTTCACGAAGCCGCGCCCCCGTTTCACGAACGTTTCACGAAGCCGCGCCCCCGTTTCACGAGCGTTTCACGAGGCCGTGTTACGGTGTCAGGCGCGCCTCCCCCGGTCATAGGAGCGCGCGGTCACGACGGCCATGACAAGCATGACAGTGAGGAGCACCGCCATCAGCGCACCCAGCACGCTCATCGTGGTCTCAATCCCGTAAGGGCTCACTGCGAGCCACGCCAGGGGTGCAGCGCAGTAGACGCACGCGAAGGCCAGCATACGGCGCTGATGATAGGTCGCCACGAAAACGTTGGAGAGCGGGGAGGTAGCAACGGTCAGCGCCAACCAGGGCGCCAGGGAACGCGCGAAGTACCCCGCCTCCCCCCATCGCCCCCCGAACACAAAGGGAAAGAGCCAGGGGCTGATACCGGCGATTAACGCGAACACCGGGATAGACGCCCCCAGGGCCATCGCCCCCACCCGACAGACGACGCGGGTCATCTCCCCGACCGGGGTGTCAGACAGACGCGGCAGGTACACCTGAGACAGCGCCCCTGCGATGAGGGCAACGGGAGCCTGCAAGACCATCCACGCCATGTTGAACTGCCCAAGAGAGGCCACAGAATACGAAGCAATCAACATCGGGATCACGCTCGTGCGCAGCGCGTCGACGACGACGTTTGGCACGCCGACGAGCGCCATCTTCCGATAGCGGGAGGCAACTTCGCGTAAGGAAGGATCCGAGGCCTCGGCCGCGCTGGCGTCGCGGACACACCAAGACAGGTAGGCCACCGCGATTCCCTGTCCGGCCAGAGTCGCGCCGATGGCAGCACCCAACCCACCGGAGGTCAGAGCGCCACACACCAGTTGAAGCGCGGCAATGCCAAGGGACCGTACAACGGATGAACTTGCGAGGACGCGGAAACGGCGGTGCCGAGTCAGCCAGTAAGAGCACACCTGCCCCTGGGCGAGAAACAGGATCGAGACGCCGGCGGCGAGCATCCACCCCGCAAGCGCCTCCCCATAGCGCACCGACACCCATGGCCGGGCGCACGCGGCCACGAGGGTGGTCAGCGCGGAAGCTACCAGCACGCAGCGCGAGGACAGGCGAAACAGGGAGCGAGCCGAGGCCTCGTCCCCTGGGGCGGGCAGGACGATACTGAGGTCGAAGCGAACCCCCGCGACGGCCGCTCCGAGCGCCGCGGCGGACGTGAAAAGACCCAGGTATCCCAGGTCAGCGTCCGTGTAGAGGCGGGCGACGCCGATTTGGGCGACGAACGCGATTGCCTGCGCGAGGAGGGTGCCGCTGACAAGCGTCAGCACTTGGCGTGCCACGCCCGTGCGCGCGGGCGGGGTGGGGGCGTTCGTCATGCGTTCATTTAATCACCAGGTCGCCCACCCTAGCCCGTAGGATGGGGGCATGCCCTCCCCCGCGCGACCAGCGCTGCATCCTCGGACAGATTCCATGAAGGTCGCTCTGACGAAGGGAACGCTGCTGGTTCCCCCGACGTATTTCGCGCTCGCGCACGCGCGCGCTATGCCGGAATGCGATTGGCGAGCATTCACTTTGGCGGCGCGGGTTGACGATCCGACGATCGCGTTCCCCATAGCCGTGGCTTCTCCGGGGGCTTTGTCTCCCTTCCTTGCGCAGCGTTTGGTATCCCAGGCGCGAGGTTTGGGTGCGATGCGCCGCGCCATCACGTCTTGGGGGCCTGACGTTATCCACCAGCATCAGGCCACCTGGTCGCTGCCTGCCGTGGGGGCCGCGCGCAAGACGGGCGCGCCGCTGGTCGTGACGCTGCACGGCGGGGACGCCTACCCGCGGCTCGGAGGGGGCCTGGGTGCGGCCTGGAACGCACTCAACCGCCGGGCGGCTTTCGGGGGCGCCACGCAGCTCTTGGCTGTGTCGCGTTACCTGGCTGATGTTGCCGTGGGTGCGGGGGCGGATTGGGGGCGCCTCGCGGTTCACTACCAGGGGGTGGATACCGACTGGTGGACGCCTTCCCCTAACGCCGCGTCGGGTTTGTTCCAGGGTCTTGGCTGTGATGCGCCCGATGTTCCTGTCGTGTTGTTTGTGGGCGCGCTCAGTCGTCTGAAGGGCGTGGATGATCTGATCGCAGCATCCGTTTCCCTGGTTGGTCGATGCCCGCATCGTCTGGTGCTCGTGGGTGACGGGCCGCTGGCGTCCGTGCTGCATGGGAGGGTTCCCGCGCACGTGACGTTGACCGGGGGGCTGGGTCGGGAGCGTGTGCGCGAGTGGATGCGCTGCGCCCGCGTCTTAGTTTTGCCGACGAAGCCGACGCGGGGGCGCGAGGAGGCGGCCGGTCTGGTGTTGCTCGAGGCGCAGGCGTGCGGGGTGCCTGTGATTGCCTACCGTACGGGTGGTACGCCGGAAATGGTGGCCTCGGGCGCCTGTACGTTGACGGGCGAGCGTTCGCCGGGTGCGTTGGCCTGCTCCATTAACGAGGCTGTGGCGTGGTCGGATGAGGAGCGCGCGGATCGCGCGATGGCGTGTCGGGCGTGGGTCGTCCGTGAGCGTTCTCTGCGTGCGTCGGTGGATCAGCTGCGCGCTATTTACGAGGCCGTGGCGCGTTAGTCGACGCGCTTGGGCTGGATGCGTCTGGCGCGCAAGGTTTCTTCTGTCAAGGGGTATTAGTGGAGCGGAGGCGCAGTATGGTGGGACTGTTACCAGCTCCAGCATCGAACTGTCAAAAGCTCAGTGAGGACACCTGCCGATCGATTGTGTGGAAACCACCACCAAATGTTCATGTTTCTGCGAACGAGTGTTACGCTCGAACACATAGCAGATAGCTGATCCTCGTGAACGAAAGGTGATCGCATGCCCTCGACGAACGTTGGCACTCTCAGCGAACCCCAATTCAACATCCTGACCGCCCTGGCGCGGGAAGGCACCCCCCTGACGCAACGCGCACTGTCCGTGGCCACCAACATGAGCCTAGGCCGCGTCAACACCGCAACCCGCGAATGCGAAGCATCCGGCTACATCCAAGACCGCGCCCTCACCGACGCAGGGCGGGCAGCTCTGGAACCCTACCGCGTCACGGGAGCCGTCATCATGGCCGCCGGCCTGTCCTCCCGATTCGCCCCCATCAGCTACGAACGCCCCAAGGGAACACTGAAAGTACGCGGCGAAATCCTGGTCGAGCGCCAGATCCGCCAACTCCACGAGGTCGGCATCACAAACATCGCGCTGGTCGTCGGCTACAAGAAGGAATACTACTTCTACCTGGCCGACAAATACGGCGTCGACATCGTCGTCAACCGCGAGTACGCCACACGCAACAACAACGGGTCCCTGTGGCGCGTGAAAGAACGCCTGGACAACACCTACGTGTGCTCCTCGGACGACTACTTCACGACCAACCCCTTCGAACCCTACGTCTACAAGTCCTACTACTC
>NZ_CAUTSL010000012.1:0-51947 GCF_963540955.1 Actinomyces bouchesdurhonensis | reverse complement strand
GTCGTCTAACATTGGGTAGTTGAACGCGCTTCGTGCGCACCACAGACAAGAGCGCGAGCGAGCGCAGGAATAGAGGTTTAGCACCATGGCAGAAGAGACTCAAAGACGCGGCGGATTCGGCCGTGGTGACTACTCGAAGCGTCAGCCTCAGTGGCGTGAGCGCGGTGAGCGTGGGGGTTACCAGCGTCGTGATGATCGTCGCGGTGGTTATGACCGCGGAGCAGACCGCGACTACCAGCGTCGTGATGGGGAACGTCGTGACTTCGGCGGCCGCGACGATGCTCGCGGTGAGCGTGGGGGTTACCAGCGTCGTGATGATCGACGTGGTGGCTATCAGCGTCGTGAGGGGGACCGCGGTTTCCAGCGTCGTGATGGTGATCGTCGTGAGTTTGGTGGTCGTGATGATCGTCGCGGTGGTTATGACCGCGGAGCAGACCGCGACTACCAGCGTCGTGATGGGGAACGTCGTGACTTCGGCGGCCGCGACGATGCTCGCGGTGAGCGTGGGGGTTACCAGCGTCGTGATGATCGACGTGGTGGCTATCAGCGTCGTGAGGGGGACCGCGGTTTCCAGCGTCGTGATGGTGATCGTCGTGAGTTTGGCGGTCGCGATGATCGACATGGCGGTTATGACCGCGGCGGCTACCAGCGTCGCGATGACCGCAGAGGTGGCTTCGACGACCGCGGTGAGCGCGGAGGGTTCCGTCGCGAGGATCGTGGGCGTGGTGGGTATCAGCGTCGTGACGACCGCCGTGGCGGCTTCCGCGACGATCGTCGCGACAGTCGCGGTCCTCGCGGCAACGATCGCCGCAAGGACGCGAACTACCAGAACTACTCCTCGACTGAGGAATACGTGTCCCCCAACGGCAACGAGCCGACTATTCCTGCTGGCGTGAGCGCCCAGGAACTCGACGCTGACGCCGCGCGCGCCCTGACCACCCTGTCGGGCCCCAACCGCGACATCGTCGCACGCCACCTCGTCATGGCCGGTCAGCTTATCGACCTCGACCCCGAGGCCGCCTACCAGCATGCGCAGGCTGCGGTTAGCCGCGCCGGACGCGTCGACGTGGTCCGTGAGGCCGCGGCCTTGACCGCCTACGCGTCGGGCCGCTACGAGGAAGCCCTGCGTGAGGTTCGCGCCGTTCGCCGCATGCGCGGTGACGAGTCGCTGCGTGCCGTGGAAGCGGACGCTGAGCGCGGGCTCGGCCACCCCGAGAAGGCCGTGGAGATCATCGATGCGACCGACTCCTCGTCTCTGGATCTCGCCGAGCAGGTCGAGCTCGTGCTCGTTTCCTCTGGCGCCCGCGCTGACCTCGGCCAGTCCGACGTCGGCCTCGTGATCGTTGATGACGCTTTGGCCGCGCTTCCTGCCTCCGCTGAGGACGAGCTGCGCCGCCGTCTCATGGCGGTCAAGGCTGAGCGCCTGACCGAGCTCGGTCGCACCGAGGAAGCCGAGGAGGTCATCGCCTCGATGCCCGAAGAAGTGGAAGATACCGACATCATCGACGTTGCCCTGTACCAGGATGCTGACGTCGACAACAAGCGCTCGCCGCTGCGCGGCTCGGAAACCGCGTTGGCTGAGGAGTTCGACTGTGCCCTGCTCGATCTGGATGGCACCGCCTGGTCCGGCGATGAGCGCATCGAACATGCGGCCTCCTCCGTCATCGAGGCTCGAACGATGGGCATGGCCTCCGCGTTCGTGACGAACAACGCGATGCGCACGCCGCAGCAGGTCGCAGACAAGCTCAACGGCATGGACTTCGAGGCGACCCCGGACATGGTCATGACCTCGGCGATGGACATCGCCGCGATCATGGCGGAAGAACTCGAAGAGGGCGCCAAGGTCTTCGTGCTCGGCGGCCCGGGCCTGCGCCTCGCCCTCGAGGAGCGGGGCTTCGAGCTGGTCGACAGCGCCGACGATGAGCCCGCCGCCGTCGTCCAGGGCCTCGATAAGGAGGTCAACTGGACCCTCCTGTCCGAGGGAGCGTTCGCCATCGAACGCGGTGCAGCCTTCTACGCCTCCAACCTCGACGCGACCCTGCCCGTTGAGCGCGGCCAGGCCCTGGGCAACGGCTCGCTCGTGCGCGCGATCCAGCACGCCACCCGCAAGCGTCCCACCGCGGGAGGCAAACCAGAGCCCGGAATCTACCGCCGCGCGAGCGAGCTCGTCGGCGCAACGAACCCCGTGGCTGTGGGCGATCGCCTCGAGACCGACATCATGGGTGCCGTCGCCGCCGGCGTGCCCGCCATGCACGTCTTGACCGGCGTTCACCGTGCCCGCGAAGTCCTGCGCGCCCCGCGCGGCCAGCGTCCCGCTTACCTCGCGATCGACATGCGTGGTCTGCTTGAGTCGCACCCGGCGCCCAAGCACCACCGCGATGGAACGTGGACCTGCGGCCTGTCCCAGGTGGCCAAGGTGACGCGCGCGGGTGTGCTGACCCTTGACGACATCGAGCTGACTGACGCGGTCACGATCTCTATCGACTCCTACCGCGCGCTCGCCGCGGCGGCGTGGGAATGGGCCGACGGCTCCGGAAACCCGGTGACGTGCCCCGAAATTACGGTCGTTGAGAACGACGACCCGTCCGGCATCGTGACCGCCCCGGAACCGGTTGCCGACGCGGATGACGAGTTCGTCGAGGGAGCCGACGCTGACGCGCTGCCCGAGCCCGGCGAGGACACCCCCGCCTTCCTGCCCGGTGAGGAGGAACTCGAGGCGCTCCTGGAGTCGACGGCCGACATGGATGACGAGGCCTGATGGCCCTGAGTGAACAGACGGCGGCCCGCCTGGTCGGTTTCGATGAGCTTGGCGCGCAGATGCAAATCTCGACGCTCACGGCGATCGAAGCCGACCTGCGGCGGGCACTGTCGGCCGACGTGCCCCCGGGTGCGCCAGTTCCGCGTGTGGGTGTCGGATCGCGAGAGGACGGGAGGGCAGACACGTGAAGCTGAGAAGGATCGACTCCGAACTCGTGCGTCGAGGCCTGGCGAAGTCGCGCTCGGACGCTGTGCAGATGATTGAGGAGGGCCGCGTCAAACTTGACGGACAGGTTGTCCTGAAGGCTGCGCGACAAATGGACCCTGCGCAGGCGATTGTTGTTGCCCCCTGCGATGATCCTGAGTACGTGTCGCGTGGCGCGTACAAGCTTGCTGGCGCCCTTGACGCGCTCGGTGACAAGGCTCCCCTCATTGAGGGGCGCCGAGTCCTGGATGCTGGTGCATCGACGGGTGGCTTCACAGATGTCCTACTGAGGAGGGGTGCAGCCTCCGTCGTCGCTGTCGACGTTGGCTACGGTCAGCTCGCATGGAAGCTTCAGTCAGATCCGCGTGTAGAGGTCCACGATCGGACCAACGTGCGCACGCTGGATCCCGCCTCGGTGGCGCCCGCCCCCGGCCTCGTCGTGGGCGATATGTCCTTTATTTCGCTGACTCTCGTCCTGCCCGCGCTGGTTGCAGCGGCTGCTCCCGACGCCGACTTCCTGCTCATGGTCAAGCCTCAATTTGAGATCGGCAAGGAGCGCCTCGGACACGGGGGAGTGGTTCGTAATCCCGAGCACCACGTCGAAACGGTCGGCAATGTTGCCAGATGCGCGATCGATCTGGGACTTGACATTGCTGCGATCGAGGCGTCCCCGCTGCCGGGTCCGGCCGGTAACGTTGAGTATTTTCTTTACATGCGTCGCGCGTACCCCGATCCTATTGATCCGCGCGAACTGACGGACTACATTCGCCGAGCAGTCGCCCAAGGACCCGCTGGAGGATCGTTATGACCCGTGTGCTCATGGTGCGTCACCGTCATCGAGTGAACGCCGTCACCAGTGCGGTGGCGCTTACACAGGCGTTGGCAGAACGAGGAATCGCTGTCGTCGAGGACGCGTCGAGCCGCGACATTGACATGGTTGTATCGATCGGCGGCGACGGCACTTTCCTCGTGGCGGCCTCAAGCGCGCGTGCGCTGGGGGTTCCTCTGCTTGGTATCAACGCGGGGCATATGGGGTTTCTAACCGAGCTTGGGACGACCGGCGTCGGCGACCTCGCACGCAAGATCGCTGAGGGAGATGTCACTGTTGAGCGCCGCATGACCCTGGACGTGACGATGGAGCGTTCCGACGGGTCGAAGGCTTCTGATTGGGCCCTGAACGAGGCCGTCATTATGCATACGGATGTCGCGCACCCGGTGCATTTTGCGCTCGTGGTCGACGGTCAGGAGGTCTCGACATATGGGGCAGATGGCATGATCTTGTCGACGCCGACGGGATCAACTGCGTATTCGTTTTCAGCGGGCGGTCCCGTCGTCTGGCCGGATACGGAGGCGATTGTCGTCGCTCCGCTGGCCGCGCATGGCCTGTTTACTCGCCCGCTCGTGGTGGGTCCCTCCGCCTGCGTGGAGATCATCGTGTTGGATGATATGTGGACGGCCCCTGAGATGTGGTGCGATGGTTTGCGCCGGATGACGGTTCCCGCAGGGGCAGTGGTTCGTGCGCGCGTGGGATCGGCACCGGTGCAACTGGTGCGCGTGGACGATACGCCGTTTTCGGCGCGTCTCGTACGCAAATTTAATCTTCCTGTGCGCGGGTGGAGGGACGGCCCACGGTGATTGAGTCTCTCGATATTGCCAACCTGGGCGTGATCGCGTCGGCGCACGTCGATTTTGGCGGCGGCCTGGTCGTGGTGACGGGTGAAACGGGTGCAGGCAAGACGATGGTTCTGTCGAGCCTGCAGCTCCTGCTGGGGGCCAGGGCGGACGCGGCGCTCGTGCGAAGCGGCGCCGATCGATTGTCGGTGGACGGTATCTTTTCTGTCGGCGATGACGTCGCTTCTCGCGTTGAGGAGGCCGGGGGCGTCGTCGAGGGGGGCGAACTCATCGTTGGCCGCTCCGTCCGCGCTGCCGGCAGGTCGCGCGCGCACCTGGGGTCGCGGCCCGTTCCCGCGTCAGTGTTGTCCGAGATCGTCGGGTCGATGGTCACGATCCACGGGCAGTCGGATCAGATTCGCCTGACCGGCGAGGCCGCCCAACGCAGCGCACTCGACCAGTTCGGCGGGGCCGCTCACGCCGCGCTGCTGGAGGAGTATCGCGCGGCCTTTCGCGAGGCGGTCGACACGAAGCACCGACTCGACGCGCTGCGTGGGGATGCGAACGATCGCGCGGAGGAGCTCGAGGACCTGCGCGGTGCCCTCGCCCAGATCGACGCGTTGAACCCGCAGCCCGGCGAGGAAGAAGAGCTGATCCGCGAGGCGTCTCGCTTGACGAACGTTGAGGATCTGCGTGCGCTCATGGGGGTCTCTCTCGGTTACCTCACGGGCGACGATCGTGGCGACTACGCGGGGGCCGTCGAGTCCGCGCGCGGCGCCTACGCGCAGCTGGACGACGCTTCTCGTTTCGACGAGGCCGTGGCGGAGTTTGCCGCTCGCGCTCGCAGCCAGGCCCTCGAGCTGGACGCGCTGGCCGACGACGTGTCCGCCTACCTCTCACGCCTCGACGCCGATCCCGAGCGTCTGGCCCAGATCCACGCCCGTCGCGCGGCGATCAAGGACGCGCTCCGCGGGCGCGCTGGCGACATCGAGTCCCTGCTGGCGTGGGCCCACAAGGCGCGCGGGCGCGTGGAGGAGCTGTCGGCCCCGGCCTCGGATCCAGCGGTGGTCGAGCGCGAGCTCGCGCAGGCGCAGAGCCGCGTTCTTGACGTCGGCGCGCGCCTGACGAAGGCCCGTGCCCGCCTGGCCCGCAAGCTCGCGGCCGGAGTCAACGACGAGCTGCACGCCCTGTCGATGCCCGACGCGACTCTTCACATCGACCTGGAGGCAACGAAGCCAAGCTCTCACGGATGCGAAACGGTCGTTTTCCGGCTCCAGCCTCATCCGCACGCCCCCGCGCGCCCGCTTGGTCAGGGAGCCTCCGGCGGCGAGTTGTCCCGCGTCATGCTCGCCCTCGAGCTCATGCTGGGGCGCACCGAGGCCTCCTCCACCTTTATTTTCGACGAGATCGACGCCGGAATTGGCGGTCAGACGGCGACCGAGGTGGGGGCGAGGCTCAAGAGGCTCGCTGCCAGCCGGCAGGTCATCGTCGTCACCCACCTGGCGCAGGTCGCCGCCTTCGGGGACCAACACCTCGTCATCGAGAAACACGACGGCACAACGAGCGTCAGAGAGGTGACGGGGGCGCAGCGCGAGGCGGAACTCACCCGAATGATGGGTGGGGATCCGCACTCGCAGGCGGCGCGCCGCCACGCTTCGCAGGTCTTGGCCTCCGCCGTGTCACAATCGCAGGGATGAGTGACACACATTCAAAGACCGCACAAGCCCGGACGGGGCGGATCCGCATCGACGACCGCCCCACGCATCTGGCAACACGCTTGGAGCACGGTGAAATCGCCGTTATTAACGTCGCAGACCTCGACAAAGAGAGCGCTGCTGCGCTCGTTGCGGCGCGACCCGCCGCAGTTCTTAATGCGCAGCCCTCGTTGACGGGCCGCGTGGCCGCGATGGGTCCCAAGCTCATTCTCGATGCCGACATTCCCCTCGTGGATGATCTCGGACAGGACATCATGTCCCTGCGTGAAGGGCAGGAAGTTACAGTCACGGGGGGCAAGGTTCTCCTGGACGGTACCGTGCTCGCTACAGGAACGCGGGTCTCGGCCGCGGACCTGGATATTGCAATCGCGGATTCGACTCCGTTGTTTGCCGGTTTCGAGGGCGCAATCGAAGACTATCTGGCTCAGGATGGGGCGACGGTTCTACGCGGCGAGGGGGTGCCTTCCCTTCCGGGTCTCGGTTCTCGCCCGGTCCTGCTCGTGACAGGTTCATCCGATGCTGCTGCGGCCCTGCACGCTCTTGCTCGTTGGCGCTCCGAGGCTGCGCCTTTCGTTGTCGCAGTTGACGCGGGTGCGGACATCGCGCTCAAAGCGCGCCTCAGTCTTGATGCCGTCGTGGGTGACGCTGACCTCATGAGTGAGAAAGCGATCCGGCAGGCGCGTTCTTTTATCGTCCGTGTTGGCAGTGATGGGCTTGCACCTGGAGCGGAGCGTCTCGACCGCATGGGCATCGTCTACGAGACCGTGTCGATGGCTGGGACGTCGCTCGATGCCGCGATGGTTGTGGCGGCCCATTCGTCGGCTTCTGCCGTTATCACTGTGGGCGTGTCCTACGGTGAGGCGGAGCTTGTTGATGCCGGTCGCGCGCTGGTCGCTCCTTCTTTTTTCTCGCGTCTGGCTTGCGGTTCGCGTCTTATTGGCGCAGACGCTGTGGCCGCTACGTTCCGCCCTCGCCCGCGCGGGTGGACGCTCGTTTTGCTCGCGCTCGTCGCGCTTGCCCTGATGGGGGTGGCCCTGTGGTCGACTCCGTGGGGCAATGACCTGCTGTACCCCGTGACGTCTTTATTCTCGTCGCTCACGCACGCTGTTGGAGGAGCCCAATGATTAACTTCCGCTACCACGTTGTCTCGATCATCGGGATCTTTATTGCCTTGGCCGTTGGTGTTGTCCTGGGAGCAGGACCGCTTCAGCGGACGATTAACGCTGGAGTCAATCCGTCGTCGTCGCAGGTGTCCTCGGACCCGCAGCTGGTTGCTCAGGCCGACGCCGAAGCCGCTGGTTTGAAGGCTCTGGCTGCGTCGACTCTGTCAGGGTCGCTCACCGGCTCTCAGATTGCTCTCGTCGTCATGCCCGGTGCATCGGATGACGACGTGGCTGCGATTCGCTCAACGCTGACTGACGCGGGCGCATCGATCGTTGGGCGGGTGACGCTGAGCGAGAACTGGCAGTCGACGTCGATGAGCCAGTACCGCACGACACTATCGACGACGCTCGCGTCCCACCTCGAGTCGGGTGCCGCGAAGACGGCTAGTGCCGACGGTGTGGTGGGCTACTCCATCGTCCAGGTCCTGACATCAACTGGTTCGGAAACGGACCTGTTGCGTCAGATTCTCACCGATAAGTCGACGCCTTTGATGACGATTGATGAGGATCCTGCCGGCACGGCGACCACACTTGTTGCGGTCGGTCCGCGCGCTCAGACGGGCACCACGGATACGTCTGTGAGTCCGAGTCCCGACGCGTGGAGCGGTCTTGCCTTGGCGGTGGGGTCTACTTCCGGTGTTCTCGTGGGCGATGCGTCGTCACGCGACGCTATGATTTCGAAGGTTCGTAGCTCTGCAACGCAGGTGACGACTGTCGATTCGGTCGGTACGACGCTCGCGTGCGTCAGCACGGCGCTCGCCCTGTCTCAGAAGAGCGCTGGTGCTCACGCCTACGGCGTGGGAAATGGTGCACAATCCGTTCTTCCGACGCTTAAGTAAAAGCCGCGGTTGCGCGTTTTTCTTCGTCGGCCTCGTCGCATCGTCCCTGATCGGCGGGGCCGAGGTCTGTGTGCAGTGTTAAGCTGAAGTTCCATGGTGAACACGTCGATGCGCGCGGTGCGCGCAGATCATTCTATGACCAAGCATATTTTCGTGACCGGCGGTGTTGTATCGTCACTGGGGAAGGGTTTAACGGCTTCCAGCCTGGGACGGCTGCTACGCTCGAGAGGCCTTCATGTTGTCATGCAGAAGCTGGATCCGTACATCAACGTGGACCCGGGTACGATGAACCCCTTCCAGCACGGTGAGGTTTTTGTCACAGAGGATGGCGCGGAAACCGATTTGGATATCGGACACTACGAGCGCTTTCTCGATGTGAATCTGTCGGGTGCGGCTAATGCGACGACGGGCCAAGTTTATTCGACGGTGATCGCTAAGGAACGCCGGGGAGAGTATCTCGGGGATACGGTGCAGGTGATTCCTCACATCACCGATGAAATCAAGCGTGTTATGCGTCGTCAGGCTGAGCCCGATCAGTCTGGGCGACGTCCGGACGTGATCATTACGGAAATCGGCGGGACCGTCGGCGACATTGAATCGCAACCTTTCCTGGAGGCCGCTCGCCAGGTCCGACACGATCTGGGGCGCAGCAATGTTGCTTTCGTGCATGTCTCTCTTATTCCTTTCCTGCCTGCCGCCGGTGAACTCAAGACAAAGCCAACGCAGCACTCGGTGAGCGCGCTGCGTTCGATCGGAATTGCGCCGGATGCGCTGGTTCTTCGCACTGATCGTGCGCTGCCTGAGGGGATTAAAGCGAAGGTCGCCCTCATGTGTGACGTCGAGCGGGATGCTGTCATCGAGTGCGCGGACGTTTCCTCAATCTATGAAGTTCCGCCGACGCTGCATCGTGAGGGGCTTGACGCCTACCTTGTTCAGCGTCTTGGTCTTTCCTTCCGCGATGTTGATTGGAAGGAATGGAAGGGACTCCTGGAGCGCGTCCATTCACCTAAGCATCGCGTTGAGGTCGCACTTGTCGGTAAGTACATCGACTTACATGATGCCTACCTGTCGGTGTCGGAAGCCATCAAACATGGCGGCTTTGCAAACAATGCGCGCGTCGATATTCGTTGGGTCGCTGCAGATACGTGTGAGACGCCTGCAGGGGCGGCGCGTGAGCTGTCGGGCGTCGATGCAATCGTTGTTCCCGGTGGGTTCGGGATTCGTGGCATCGAGGGCAAGCTGGGTGCGCTGCGGTGGGCGCGGGAGCACCGCGTGCCGACTCTTGGTCTGTGCCTGGGTTTGCAGTGCATGGTGATTGAGGCGGCGCGCAACCTCGCTGGATTACCCGATGCTTCATCGACCGAAATGGATCCGGAAACCTCTGAACCTGTCATCCATACGATGGCGAACCAGCGTGAGTTCGTTGACGGCGAGGGTGATTTGGGTGGGACGATGCGCTTGGGAGCGTATCCTGCGACGCTGCGTGACGGCTCGGTCGTTGCTCGTGCGTACGGGACAACCACGGTCAGTGAGCGCCATCGTCATCGTTACGAAGTCAACAATGTGTATCGTGAGCGTCTCGAAGAAGCGGGACTCATGATCTGTGGTACCTCTCCGGACGGGTCGCTCGTGGAATTCGTTGAGCTGGACGGCGCGCTTCACCCTTACTATGTTGGCACGCAGGCGCATCCAGAATTCAAGAGCCGTCCCACGCGGCCTCATCCCTTGTTTGCTGGGTTGATTGAGGCTGCGCTGAAGCGTCACGTGGGTCGTTACTCGTCGCGCGCAGATAAGAAGGAATGAGGATGGGGATGCATATCCTGTCGAGTGGACAAGCGAGCGGTATCGAGGACCGCCACACGCTTCACACGGTTGTTGACAGCTCTATCGAGTGGAGCGGTCGCATCGTCGACATGGTGGAGGATCGTGTCGTGGTGGTCGAGGGGGAGCAGCCGGTTGTTCGCCAGTACACGCGCCACCCTGGGGCTGTGGCGGTGGTTGCTATGCGAGGGGAGGTCGGTTGTGAGGAAGTTCTGCTTGAGCGCCAGTATCGTCACCCGGTACGTGCGTCGCTGTGGGAGATTCCCGCTGGGCTGTTGGACATTCCGGGAGAGGACCCCCTGGTCGCGGCTGAGCGAGAACTCGCGGAGGAGACTGATCTGAAGGCTGGGTGCTGGGACGTGCTCGTCGACTTTTTTACTTCTCCGGGTGGCTCGACGGAGCCTATTCGCGTCTTCCTGGCTCGAGACCTCGCGCCCACGGGTACGACCTTTGAGCGTGAGGACGAGGAAGCCACCATGGAGTACGCATGGGTGTCGCTCTCTGACGCGATGGAGTGGGTGCTCGCCGGTCGCCTTCATAATCCCTCGACCGTCATCGGTATCATGGCTGCGCACGCTGCGCGAGGCCGTGGTTGGGAAGGGCTGCGTGCTCCGGGTGCGCCGTGGCTTCATTGATTGTCAGGTAATAGGTCATAAGTCCCTCGACGTGTGGGTCGTGTAACACTCTGACGAGCTTTTCGTAACGCCTATCTATTCAAATTAGCGTAGACTTCTTCCCAGAGAAAAGCACGGATTGTCGCGCGGGATGCGCGTCGGAGCGGAGGACAGGTGGCCGAAGAAGGAGATGCCACAACCCGTCAACAGGTGCTCGATCTCATTGTCGAAAAAGGACCGGTCACGGCCTCGTCGATCGCCAAGGTCCTGGGCCTGACGACTGCAGCCGTTCGTCGTCACATCACGCTCCTGTTGGAATCCATGGAGATCGCTGAGCACGAGCCTGGTATGCCCTCTAAACGGGGCCGGGGACGTCCCGCGCGGCATTACGTGGCCACCGAACGCGCACACATCCATCTTGCAGACGGATACTCTGACCTGGCATCCAAGGCTCTCGGGTACCTGGGACAGGTGGGAGGAGAAGCGGCCGTCGAGTCCTTTGCGGCCGCGCGCTCACGCGAAATCGAGCGCCGCTACGCGCCCATCATCCGGGACGCCGGTTCCGACCCGCGGGTCCGTGCCCAGGCGCTCGCCGACGCGCTCACGCAAGACGGCTATGCCGCGACCGTTCGTGACATCGGTGGAGGCACGTTGGCTGTTCAGCTGTGCCAAGGGCACTGTCCGATACAGAACGTTGCGGGAGACTTCCCCCAGCTGTGCGATGCAGAGACAGTAGCCTTTGGCAAACTGCTCGACGTGCACGTTCAGAGACTTTCCACGCTTGCAGGCGGGGGGCACGTGTGTACCACCCACATTCCGGTGGGTATGCCGATCATCCGCCCCGGCGCGAGGAATGTGCGACGCAAGTAGCACACAGGTAAGAACGAGAGGTTGATACAACTATGACGCAGGCACCCGCCTCGGGCGCTGACGACCGTCGTATGACCGATGATGAGATCATTGAGTCAATCGGCGGTTACGAATACGGTTGGCATGATTCTGACGACTATTCGAAGGATGTTCCCACCGGGATTAACGAAGAGATCGTCCGTTTTATCTCGGACGTTAAGGATGAGCCGCAGTGGATGCGGGATCGTCGCCTGAAGGCGCTGGAGCTCTTCGAGCGCAAGCCCATGCCAGCGTGGGGGCCGGATCTGTCCCACGTGGACTTTGATGCCTTCAAGTACTACGTACGTCCCACAGATCGCCAGGTCAACGACTGGGATGACCTGCCCGACGAAATCCGCGACACCTACGATCGCCTGGGTATTCCCGAGGCTGAGAAGGCCCGCCTGGTTTCTGGTGTTGCCGCGCAGTACGAGTCCGAGGTTGTCTACCAGCAGATCCAGGAGGACCTGGAGCGTCAGGGCGTCATCTTTACCGACACAGACACGGGCCTGCGCGAATACCCCGAGATCTTTGAGGAGTACTTCGGCAAGTGTGTGCCCGCGGGCGACAATAAGTTCTCCGCGTTGAACACTGCCGCCTGGTCCGGTGGCTCGTTCGTGTACGTTCCCAAGGGCGTGCACGTGACCATTCCGCTACAGGCCTACTTCCGTATTAATACCTCGGCGATGGGGCAGTTCGAGCGCACGCTCATCATCGCTGACGAGGGCTCCTACGTGCACTACGTGGAGGGCTGCACCGCCCCGATTTACGACGAGAACTCGCTGCACTCCGGTGTCATCGAGATCTTCGTGAAGAAGGACGCGCGTGTGCGTTACACGACCATTCAGAACTGGTCGACGAACGTTCTCAACCTGGTGACTCAGCGTGCCATCGTCGAAGAAGGCGGAACCATGGAATGGGTCGACGGCAACATGGGTGCCGCGATCACCATGAAGTACCCCGCCTGCTTCCTGATGGGCGAACACGCCCGCGGCGAGACCCTGTCCATCGGCTTTGCTGGTCCCGGCCAGCAGCAGGACACGGGAGCCAAGATGGTGCATATGGCGCCCTACACCTCGTCTTCCATCGTGTCGAAGTCCGTCTCACGCGGCGGCGGTCGCACCTCCTACCGTGGCCTCGTCCAGATCAACGCGCGCGCCCGCCACTCCAAGTCGAACGTGCTGTGCGATGCTCTGCTGGTGGACAAGATCTCGCGGACCGACACCTACCCTTACGTGGACGTACGCACCGACGACGTCGAAATGGGGCATGAGGCGACTGTTACCAAGGTGAGTGCCGATCAACTCTTCTACCTCATGAGTCGAGGCCTGGATGAGAACGAGGCCATGGCGACGATCGTGCGCGGCTTCGTCGAACCCATCGCCAAGGAGCTGCCCATGGAGTATGCCCTCGAGCTTAATCGCCTCATTGAACTGCAGATGGAAGGATCCGTCGGCTGATGACGACCCCCAACACTATTGTCGACACCATGAACAAGGCCCACTCCCATGGGGGCGGACCCGAGAAAGCGAACCCCTCGCGCGCCGATCGCCCGACGTCCTTCGAGTTGACTGACATCGCTGTGCCGCACGGACGCGAAGAGGATTGGCGCTTTACGCCGATGCGTCGTATCGAGCGCATCTTCGATCCCGCCAACTATGACGCGGGCGACGCGCCGGTGACCGTCGAAGCTCCTACCCCGGTCACCGTCGAAGCTGTCGCGCGCGATGATAAACGCTTGGGTACCGTCCTGGCTCCCGGCGACCGCACGGCCGTCGTGGCGTGGAACGGCTTCGAGCAGGCCACCGTCATCGAGATCCCGGCCGAGGCCGAGCTTGACGCCCCGGTGCGTATCAACGTGGCGGATATTGAGGGTACCCGCGCCCAGCACATCGTGATACGTGCGGGTGCCTTCGCTAAGGCAACCGTCATTCTCTCCCATACTGGTTCCGCCAATGCTGCGCTCAACCAGAGCGTCGAGGTCGAGACGGGCGACAGCGCTGATCTGACTGTCGTGTCGCTTCAAGAATGGGATGATACGACCCTGCATGCGTCGAACCAACGTCTCGCGCTGGGCCGCGACTCGAAGCTCACGCACATCGTTGTAACGTTTGGTGGCGACCTCGTGCGTCTGTGCGCGGACACAGACTTCCGCGGCCCCGGCGCCGAGCTAACCATGCTGGGCATCTATTTCGTGGACGGCGGACAGCATCTGGAGCACCGAGTCTTCGTTGACCATTCGCAGCCTAAGTGCTTCTCGCGCGTGACCTACAAGGGTGCTCTGCAGGGCAAGGATGCGCACTCGGTGTGGATCGGCGATTGCCTGATCCGCGAGGCCGCCGACGGCACGGATACCTACGAGCTGAATCGTAACCTCGTGCTGACCGAGGGAGCCAAAGCCGACTCTGTGCCTAACCTTGAGATCGAAAACGGCGAAATTGAGGGTGCGGGCCACGCGTCTGCCACCGGTCGCTTCGACGACGAGCAGCTCTTCTACCTGATGAGTCGTGGCGTCCCCGAGTATGAGGCACGCCGCTTGGTTGTGCGTGGCTTCTTCGCTGAGCTAATCAACCAGATTGGCGTCCCCGAGGTGGTCGATCACCTCATGGCAACCGTCGAGGCCGAGCTGGCCAAGTCCCGTAACAACTGAGCTGTAAGGAATACACATGTCCACTCTGCGTATTAAGGATCTGCACGTTTCGGTCGAGACTGCCGAGGGTCCCAAGGAGATCCTCAAAGGCGTCAACCTTACGATCAACTCTGGCGAAATCCACGCCATCATGGGTCCTAACGGTTCCGGCAAGTCCACCATGGCCTACGCGCTGGCCGGTCACCCCGCCTACGAGATCACGTCGGGTGAAGCGTGGCTCGACGACCAGCTCATCACCGAGATGAGCGTCGACGAGCGCGCCAAGGCCGGTCTTTTCCTAGCCATGCAGTACCCCGTCGAGGTCGCAGGCGTGTCTGTCTCTAACTTCTTGCGCACCGCCAAGACCGCCATCGATGGTCAGGCTCCCGCTCTGCGCTCGTGGGTTAAGGAGATGAAGACGTCCATGGAAAACCTGCGCATGGACCCCGACTTTGCTGAGCGAGACGTCAACGTTGGCTTCTCCGGCGGTGAGAAGAAGCGCCTGGAAATCCTCCAGATGGAGCTTCTGAAGCCTTCCTTTGCCGTCCTTGATGAGACGGATTCCGGCCTCGACGTCGACGCGCTGCGCATCGTCTCCGAGGGCGTCAACCGCGTCCACGGCCAGACGGGCTGCGGCGTCATGCTCATCACGCACTACACCCGTATCCTGCGCTACATCAAGCCGAGCCACGTCCACGTGTTCGTTGATGGCCACGTCGCCGCCCAGGGCGGCCCCGAGCTGGCCGACGCGCTCGAGGAAAACGGCTACGACAAGTATCTGGGACTCTGATACCCGTGCCCACGGATTTCACCGCCGCTGAGCTCGACGCGATCCGATCGGACTTCCCGATTCTGGGCCGCGTCGGGCGCGGCGGCGCGCCCATCGCGTACCTCGACGCGTCGGCGACCTCGCAAAAGCCCGAGGCCGTCATCAGTGTCGAGGCTGACTTCTACCGACGGTCCAACGGTGCGGTCCACAGGGGCACGCACCTGCTGGGCGATGAGGCGACCGACGCCTTCGAAAGCGCGAGGGGCACCCTGGCCTCGTTCGTGGGCGCGCGCCCGGACGAGATCGTGTGGACGAAAAACGCCACCGAGGCCATCAACCTGGTCGCCCTGTCGATGGGCAACGCGTCCCAGGGCTTGGGCGGTGCGCAGGCCGCGCCCATGCGCGTGGGGCGCGGCGACCGCATCGTGTGCACGCGGGCCGAGCACCACGCGAACATCGTTCCGTGGCAGCAGCTGTGCCAGCGCACGGGGGCCGAGCTCGCCTGGCTCGACCTGACCCCCGACGGGCGCATCGACCTTGACACCTTATCGGTCATCACCCCGAACACGAGGCTCGTCGCCTTCACACACGTCTCCAACGTGACCGGCGCCGTCTCGCCGGTCCCCGAGATCACGGCCGCCGCTCGCGCGGTGGGAGCGCTCATCCTGCTGGACACCTGCCAGTCGAGCTCTCACATGTCCCTCGACCTGTCCGCCCTCGACGTGGACTTCGCGGTGTTCTCTTCCCATAAGATGCTCGGCCCAACGGGCGCGGGCGCCCTGTGGGGGCGGCGCTCGCTCCTGGAGGCGATGCCCCCCGTCCTGACCGGCGGCTCCATGATCGAGTGGGTCACCATGGAGTCCTCTACGTTCATGGCGCCGCCCGAACGCTTCGAGGCCGGCTCCCAGCCGGTCGCGCAGATCGTCGCGTGGTCCGAGGCGCTGCGGTACATGTCGGCACTCGACATGACCCGCGTCGAGGCCCACGAGCACGCACTCACGCGCCTCATGCTGGAGGGCATCTCCTCGATCGAGGGCATCACGGTGTTGGGACCCAACACGGACGTGGCCCGCATCGGCGTCGTGGCTTTCGCCGTCGACGGCGTGCATCCGCATGATGTTGGCCAGTTCATGGACTCCGTGGATGTCGCCGTGCGCGTTGGGCATCACTGTGCGATCCCGCTGCACTCGTTTTTCCAGGTCCGGTCTTCGGCACGAGCATCGGTGGCTCCGACCACCACACCGGAGGAGATCGAGCGTCTGGTGGATGGCCTGTCGAAGGTGCGGGCCTTCTTCGGTCGGTAGGATCATTGACGGTTGTCGGTTTTTTGAGGAAAGGTAGCTATGGGCAGTCTCGAGCAGTTGTATCAGCAGGTGATCTTGGACCATGCGCGCGAGAAGCATGGGGAGGGTGACCCTTCCGGTCAGGATGCGTCCTCGCACCAGGTCAATCCGACGTGCGGCGACGAGGTAACCTTGGGTGTCACGCTGGATGGTGACCATCTCGCCTCCCTGCGGTGGGACGGTGACGGCTGCTCGATTTCGAGGGCGTCGCTGTCTATGATGACGGACTTGACCCAGGGTAAGAGCACCGAGGAGATCAGTCGACTCTATCGGGACATGGAGGTCATGATGCATTCGCGGAACCTGGGCGTCGACGATGACATTCTCGACGAGCTGGGTGACGCGGCCGCCTTGGAGTCGACCTCCCAGTTCGCAAACCGCGTCAAGTGTGCGCTACTGGGTTGGTATGCGTTGCGTGACGCGATGGCCAAGTCCGGTATTGATATTTCCGCAGCGGGCGAAACCGCCGAGTAGTAAAGGAATAGCTATGAGTAACCCGATGGCTCAGTCCGAGCCGGTCGAGCAGCGTTTCGCTGTCCCTGCCTCGAACGAGGCCGTGGATGCTGGCGTGCCCACCCGACAGATTGATGGCACTGACGTCGTTGAGTTGGGGACCTTGGCCGCTGAGAACGTCTTGGAGGCCCTGAAGGATGTCATTGATCCCGAGCTGGGCATCAACATCGTTGACCTGGGCCTCGTGTACGGAGTTGTCATTGGTGCCGAGAATCAGGTTCGTCTTGACATGACGCTGACGTCGGCAGCTTGCCCGCTGACGGATGTCATTGAGCGCCAGGCTCACTCGATCCTCTCGGGCGTCACCGACGAGGTCCAGATCAACTGGGTGTGGATGCCACCGTGGGGTCCTGATCGCATTACTCCGGACGGACGTGAGCAGCTTCGCGCGATCGGATTTAACGTCTAAGACGTGATTCGTGCATGCTGTCCCCGGAGCCACACGGTTCCGGGGACACATGTTTGTTGTCGTACGTGAGTGCGCCACATAGTTCCTTTTCGCCTCTGTGGGGGCCTTCGGCGTCGTGCGTTCCCATCCTTGTACTGTTCCGGTAACCTAATGTGAGGTATGGCATGGAGGAGAGGAGTCGTGCTCGTGGAAATACTCGATAATACCGAGGGCAGATGCCTGGGGGATTCTCTGCGTGCCAGCCTCGACGACGACGCAAAACTGTCGATCATCAGCGCGCACTTTAGCCTGTTCGCCTTTGGTGAGCTGCGCGAGGAACTTGAACGCGTAGACTCTGTGCGTTTTTTGTTCAATGAGCCGACTTTTATTCAAGAAATGAGAGGGGGTATGGACGCCCCGGAACCCGACATCGCGCGACGAAAACAGGGCGAGAGAGAGAAAGCACTCGCTGATTCGGACTTGGAAATCACGCTGCACAACAAGCTGAACCAGCGCGGTCTCGCACGGGCATGCGCGCGCTGGCTCCGCGAGAAGGTAACGTTACGCTCCGTGCGGCGTGAGCACATGTTCCAGTATCAGCCGAGTTACGTCATCGAAGGCTCGCGTGTGAGTCCCCACTTGTTTGCGGGGCTTGGAGCCAGCTTCACCCTCGAAGGGCTAGGAGTTGAGCGCCGTCCTGAGACACTCACGATGATCAGCCATGGCGCGGGGGATGAGGCCAGTGAACAGGTCGCATTCCTCATGAAACATTTTGAGGACGTGTGGGCGAACGATGCGATGACCTGCGACGTGACTGAACAGGTCGCTTCGCAGGTGGAGGCACTTCACGCGGACAATGCCCCTGAATTCATCTATTTCTTGACTCTCTACCACATCTTCCGGCATTTCCTTCAGGATGCTCTGGACCATAATCCGCGTGAAGATACGGGTTTTTTCGACTCGGTGATTTGGGGCAAGCTCTACGATTTTCAGAAGGACGCCGTTATCGGCGCGATTCGTAAGCTGGAGAAGTATAACGGCTGTATCATCGCCGACAGCGTCGGCCTTGGGAAGACCTTCGAGGCGCTCGCCGTTATCAAGTACTATCAGCAGCTCAACAAGAATGTGCTGGTGCTGTGCCCGAAGCGCCTGCGGGAAAATTGGATGCTGTGGACGCATGGAGGCGACGAACGTAACCCCTTGGCTGCTGATCGCCTAACCTACACGGTGCTCAACCATACGGACCTAACGCGCCGGGGAGGTAAGAGCGGAGACATCGACCTCGAACACCTGCGGTGGGGGACCTTCGATCTGCTTGTCATCGATGAGAGCCACAATTTCCGCAATAAGAGTTCGAACGCGAAACGCACGGATCGCTACACGCGCCTCATGAACGACGTGATCCGGGCCAATGGGCGCACCAAGGTCCTCATGCTATCGGCGACTCCGATCAACAACCGTCTCACAGATCTGCGCAACCAGATCGAACTCATCACGGAGGGACGCGACGACTACCTCGAGAAGACCGACGGCATCGCTTCCATCGATGCCGTCATGCGCCTGGCGCAAAAGCGCTTCAATCTGTGGAGCTCGCAGGCGCATGGACGACACACGACGCAGAGCTTTGCCGAGTACGTCAACGCGGACTATTTCAGGCTCCTCGATGCGCTGACAATCGCGCGAAGCCGCAAGCACGTAGCGAAATACTACGGCAGAGCGACGGGGACATTTCCTGCGCGCCTCGCTCCACGTAATGTCCAGGAACCCATTGATCGCGATCATGCGCTGCCTCCTATTGGGGATCTCTACGACATGATCGGTGAGTTGACCTTCGCCCAGTATCAGCTTCTATCCTACGTGCGTGAGGATGTGAGAGCTGTCTACGAGGCCGACTACCAGGAGGGGTTCGGCAACGACTTTGGCAGTGAGCTGCATCGCACGAATGCGGTCGCACAGCTCATGGGAGTTAACCTGCTCAAGCGTTTGGAGTCCTCCGTCCATGCCTTCCACCAGACGCTGAGCCGCGTGCGTAAGTCCTGCGCTGACATTCTGGGCCGACTTGCGGCTCTTGATGCCTGCCAAACCGATGACTCCGGCGACCGCGGCGTAGTGGGATACGGAATCGACGGGCTCGACGACGGACTTGACGATCGGGATGCCGAGATGTTTGAGGTCGGAGCCAAGATTCGCGTGAACTTGCGTGATGTGGATCGTGAGGCTCTCGCCGTTGATCTCACCCACGACATTGAGATCCTCGATGAACTAATCGGTTATGCCAGCGCAGTGACTCCCGATCGGGATGCCAAGCTTGACGCTTTACGGTGCTTGATCGCACAGAAAACCGGAGTGGGTCAGATCAATACGGGTAACAAGAAGGTACTTGTCTTCAGCGCCTTCGCTGACACCGTCACCTACCTGTATGACCAGTTGGCGCCGAGTCTACGAAAGGCTTATGGCCTCACGTGCGCGCAGGTGACGGGAACACGTAATCGCGTTGTCGGCACGTACCAGACGCGAGGCGGCTTTGAGGGTATCCTCGGACGTTTTTCGCCACGCTCGAAGGAAACCACCGCGCTTGCGGAACGTGAAGGTGACATTGACATCATCTTTGCTACGGATTGCATCTCTGAGGGGCAGAACTTGCAGGACTGCGATTGCGTGGTCAATTATGACGTTCACTGGAACCCGGTTCGCATCGTTCAGCGTTTCGGTCGTGTCGATCGCCTGGGTTCGACGAATGAGCGTATCCAGATGGTGATCTTCTGGCCGGACATGGACCTCGAGTCCTACATCAAGCTTGAGTCGCGTGTCAAGGCACGCATGGCGTTGGGGGATGCGAGTGCCTCCGGCGAAGAAAACCTACTCACCCCGTCGGAGGACATGAACGACCTGGAGTATCGCTCAGATCAGTTGCGGGCGCTGCGCAGCGAAACCCTCGACTTGGAGGATATGCGGCGAGGAATCTCTATCACGGACTTCGCGTTGGACGACTACCGAATCGAGTTGGAGCGCTACATGAGCGCGAATCCGGGCAAACTGGAAAGCGCGGCGACAGGACTGCACGCGGTCGTGCCGATCCCGGATGAACTACGCGATCAGGTGAGTCCGGGTGTGATCTTCTGCCTTGAACAGCGTCATAGCAACGCAGATGCCAGCGGTGCACCTGTGTCGCCTTGTCTCATCTACGTGCCACAGGATGCGCGATGCGCACGTATGCTGTCCCACCCGACACACTCGCTGGACCTGCTCAGGCAGCTGTGCGAGGGGAAGCAGGAACCATTTGCTGCCCTGTGCGCGCGATTCAATCGCGTCACACGCGATGGCGAGGACATGAGCGAATACTCGGCGCTGCTCACCAGGGCGGTCGCTGCAGCTATCGGTCGGGGAGAAGAAACATCCCTCGAATCACTGTTTACACCGGGAGTTATTGCCCAGGGAGCATCGTCAGAAGGGGACTTTACCCTGGTGAGCTTTGTGGTGCTCCAATGAGTCCCCTCGACTGGCAATCGATACTGGCCTTGCCCCCTGCTGCGCGCCGCTTCGAGCGCCCCATTCCTCCGTGCGTGCTACTGCGCGAGGCGAACCTGACGTGTACGCAGCAACACGGATTGGACAAGGTATCAGACCTGATGCTTCTGGGGGTTGTACAGGAGTCCACGACTTGCATTCCTGCGACAGTGGCGAATGATCGTCGTGTCGATGCAGTGTTGTTCTTGCGCGCATCCCTCGGTCGTACGCGGGCGTTAGAGTCGAGTGCCGCTCTTGTGCACGGGTGCTTTCCGCATCCATCAGTTCTGATCCAGGAGAACGCCCGTGGCGACGTCAGTCTGTCGGCTGCGCTCACGTCACGCCGTACGCGGGCGATGGGACTACGCATCGATCGCATGGAGTCAGACTGCCGTATCGGTTCTTGGCGGCGCACGGAACAGGGGAAGAGGTTCCTTTCCTCGCTAGCATTTGATGCTCTCGATCAGCGCTCGCTGGCGCTACTGGCCGAGGACATCATGGCGCGAATTCGCCTGGCGCGTGTCGCACGTCTTGTTGGCTTCTATCCCGATCCAACCGTTTGCCGGACGCCGGATGTGGTGGCGCTCATAGAGCGGGTGTTCGAGTTCCAGAGCAAGGAAAACCAACTGCGTGCGACGTGGAAGGCGCACGGCACTTCGCAGCGTGAACGTCTGCGTCTACGGATTCCCCTCGGCGAGGCCATTGGCCACAAGCGCGCGGCCATCGATGAGCTTTCGAGGCGTTGGCGCGGTTAAGGTTGGCTCAGCGTCCGATCCTCTCGCGCACGATCTGGGCGACCTTGCGGCGCAGAATCTTACCCATCTGATTGCGCGGTAGCTCAGCGATAAAGACGATCTGGCGGGGGAGGGCGTAGTGGGCGATGGATTTCTCAGCCCACTCACGAACCTGCTCGAGGGTGAGGCGCTGTGCCCCCTCCTCCATAATGATGGCTGCGGTCACCTCTTCGGTCGCGTCGGCGACGGGCACGCCCACGACAGCGACGTCCGCGACGCCCGGCAGTGAACGAATCGCGTCTTCGACCTGCGAAGGGTAGACGTTGAAGCCGCCCGAGAGAATCAGTTCCTTCTTACGGTCAGCCATGGAGATGAAGCCGTCGCGGTTGACTCCGACGTCGCCGGTTTTGAACCATCCTTCTGAGGTGAACACGCGTGCGCTCTCCTCGGGCGCGTTCAGGTACCCCTCGAAGACCTGCGGTCCGCGCACGATGATTTCGCCGGGCGTGCCGTCCTCGACATCGCGGGTGTCGTCCTCAAGGGAGACCAGGCGAAGCTGCGTGGAGGGGAAAGGAACGCCTAACACGCCGTGACGGCGCTTGTCAGACAGAGGAGCACCTGTGAGAACGGGCGCGGTCTCGGACAGGCCGTAGCCTTCGACGATTGTGCCGCCGGTTGTTGCTTCCCATTCCTCGGCCAGCGTGGTGGACAACGGCATAGCACCCGCGACCGAGTACCGGATCGTTGAGATGTCAGTACCGCTTGTTATCGCCCGGGCAAGGATACGCTCAAACATGGGAGGGACGCCCACGAAGAATGTGACGGGGCGACGCTTGTGCGCGTCGAGTGCCATCTGCGCGTCGAACTTGGGGAGGAGCACCTGGGTAGCCGCTTTGCGTACGGCCGCGCACAGGAAAAACGTGAGGCCAAAAGCGTGGAAGTAGGGCAGCAGGGAGAAGAAAGTCTCGGCCCCCTCGTGCAGCTTCCACACCCAGAATATGCACTGGTTGACGTTGGCGCCGATGTTGCGGTGTGTCAGCGGCGCGGATTTAGGGACGCCATTCGTTCCTGACGTGTGCAAGATTACGGCGCGATCGCCTGGAGAGGGCAGCGGGTGATCGTCGTCGATGGGTCGCGCCGAGGCAGTGGCTCGGTCCCACGACACGCAGGCCGCGGGCACAGCGCCGCGCAGCTGAGCGCGCATCTGGCGCGCGCGAGGCACCGGCAGCTTCAGGAGGAAACGCTGCGAGGTCGGCATGCCGTACGAAATGTCCACCGTGAAAACGGTATCGAGGCGATCCAGGGGGAAAGCATCTACACACTTTTCCCACACAATGGCGACCCGGCCACCGTGACGCATGATCTGTCCGTCGATCTGAGCGGCGGGAGCCAGCGGGTTATGTTGGGCTGCTACCGCACCGATGCGCATGCATGCATAAAATGCTACGAAAGCCTGCGGACAGTTCGGTAGCGCGATCGCAACTGTGTCCCCCGCGCGAACCCCGGCCTCGTGAAGGACACGTGCGGCGCGCAGGACCTGATCACGCACCTGGGCGTAGGTGGTCGTGGCCCCGAAATAGTCCAACGCCACGCGGTCGGGGTACAGGCGCGCGGCCGTGTCGAGGAGCTCGTACAGGGAAGTCTCGGGCACGGGTACCTCGTAGGGCACCGCGTCGTAGAAGTCGTGCGCTTGTTCAACGATGCTGCGTGTCATGACGTCCTCTCGTGATCGGCCTCAATAAGTGTATCGAGTCCCGCCAAGACACTCACACGCGAGGGACATTCCAGGTGTCGCACGTCGCAATATCGCCGGAATCCAGGCCCTTGCGTAGCCATGTTGCGCGCTGGTTCGCGCTGCCGTGCGTCCACGACTCGGGGTTGGTTGTGCCCTGGTATTTGGTTTGCAGGCGGTCATCACCGATAGCCTCAGCCGTGCGCAACGCACCGTCAATCTGTTCGGTCGTCGGCGTCTGAAGATAGGGCGTGCCCGTCGCCGGATCGGGAGTCGTAGACGCCCAGTGCATCCAGACACCCGCATAGCAGTCCGCCTGCAACTCGGAGCGTACGCCCGCACCTTGCTCGCCCGTCTCGCGTGTGTCGTACGTGCGGAAGATGCCCTGAAGGTTCTGAATGTGATGCCCCCACTCGTGGGCAACCACGTACTCCTGAGCGAGCACGGAATCCGACGCCCCATACTGGGTGACCATGTCGGTAAAGAAACCGATGTCAAGGTACACGGTTGAATCGCCGGGACAGTAGAAAGGACCGACAGTGCTCGTCGCGGATCCGCACGCCGTGGACACCGAGTCCGAGAAGATTTGGAAATCTGGGGGCTCATAGGCAGTGCCAGTGTTCTGTTCCGCCAGCTGTACTTTCCACACCTCATCCAAGGACTGTGCTGTGGCAACCATGCGACACTCGACGCGAGCATTCGCATCCGCCCCCGTGCGACACGTCGAAACATCAACTGAGGAACCGGACGTGGTTGAGGAGGACGTGGGGGAGGAGATCAGGCTCGTTAAGTCGATCCCAGTAAAATACGAGAAACCCACGATCAGTAGGACAGCCAGGAATGAGCCTCCGCCCGCGCCGGCAGCCTTGCGGCCAATCCCCGACGTTCTCACACGCGAAGGATCCAAGTGAATATTGTCGTTGAAGCTCATCGGTGCTCCTTGCTGTCAGGGTCGGCGACCGGCCTGGTAGCGGCCAAGCATGTCGGAACGGAACTCCTCGAAGCAACCGTCCTCAATGGAAGCACGGATGGCGTCCACGAGGCGCAGCGTGAACCACTCGTTGTGGATCGTGGCCAGCGTCGAGGACAGGATTTCCTTCGCCTTGAAGAGGTGGTGCACGTAGGCACGCGTGTAGTGCGTGCACGTGTAGCATTCACAGCCCTCAACGAGCGGTTTGAAGTCGCGTTTGAAGCGCGCATTCGTGATGTTGAACCGGCCGTCGGGGGTGTAGATCGCCGCATTACGTGCCACGCGCGACGGGTTCACGCAGTCGAAGGTGTCTGCGCCAGCCGCGACGCCAGCGAAAAGATCCTCGGGTTCGGAGATACCCAACAGATGGCGGGGGCGATTCTCGCCCAGCTCTTCGCACACCCACGAGACGATCGTGCCGAGATTCTCCTTCTCGAGCGCTCCGCCGACGCCGAAGCCGTCGAAGCGCTGCCCGTCCACCTCCATGTCAGCCATGGTGCGGGCTGCCTGGCGGCGTAGGTCTTCCCACTGAGCTCCCTGAATGACACCCCACAGTTGCTGATAGGGCTTGTCTGAACGTGCTTGTGTCAGCTGCTTGTGTTCGGCTAAACATCGCGCGGCCCACGCATGAGTGCGCTCGAGCGAGTCAACCTGGTAGGAACGAGGGTGCAACAGGGAGGTGAGCTCGTCAAAAGCGAACATGATGTCGGCGCCCAGCTGGTGCTGAATACCCATCGACACCTCGGGGTTAAAACGGTGCTTCGTGCCATCAATGTGGCTGGAGAAGACCACGCCGTCGTCATCTACGACAGCGTTCGAGGCCTTGATTGCCTGCATCTGGACGGCCGGGTCACTCGGATCGGCCTGGCCAGAAAACTCCTGCGAAAGAACCTTTTTGAAGCCCGCACCCAGGGACAAAACCTGGAAACCGCCCGAATCCGTGTATGTGGGTCCCGACCAGTTCATGAAAGAAGCGAAGCCGCCCGCTTCGTCGACAATGCCTGAGCCCGGCTGAAGGTAGAGATGATAGGCGTTGGCCAGGACTGCCTGCGCGCCGAGGCTGCGAACCATCTCGGGAGTAAGTGCTTTGACGTTTGCCTTCGTGCCCACGGGAATGAAAGCGGGGGTACGGATCGTGCCATGCGCTGTGTGGATGATGCCGGTGCGACCCAGGCCACGCTCAGCACCCAGGCGGACCCCGACCTCGAACCCCCTGTCGGGGAAGCACGCCCCAGACGAGGCCGTGGTGTCGAAGGGTGCGATCTGCTCTGGAGAGGGAGAGGAGAGCCAGTTAGTATTCATCGATCAAACACCTCATCGTTCTTCAAGCCTTCCACGCGGCGGATCGTGGCAATCACAGGATAGGTCAGCGGTAGCAGGACGACTTCGAGGAGCACCTTATAGAAGTAGCCGGTGACCGTATAGTTAACGAAGTTACCGAGCGTCATTTGCCCGTAGAACAGGATCGTGCAGAACAGGATCGTATCCGCGGCCTCACCGACGATCGTCGAACCGATCAGACGTGCCCACAAATGCTTGGTACCCCAGCGACGACGAATCCACACGAGCACGTAAGAGTTCAGAAGTTGACCAGCCAGGTAGCCAACAAGCGAGGCAACGACCGCGCGCCATACAACGCCTAAGACTGCAGCGAATGCCTCCTGGTTCTCGTAGTCCGGTGCCGGAGGCAGATATTGGACAATGAAGAAGGTCAGTGACGCTAGGAACGAGGCCACGAATCCCATGATGATGACCCGCCGCGCACGGGCAAAACCGTAGACCTCCGACAGCACATCGCCAATGATGTACGTCAAAGGGAAGAGGATAGCGCCCCCATCGAAAATCAAATAGTGAGTGGATGAACCCACTATAAACGCCTTCGTTGCGGCGATATTGGAAATGAGCAGCAGTGCAACGAAAGCGACAGAAATGATGTCGAGGGCGCGCGCGGGGCGCGCCGATCCAGACGGGACCGGGCTATCTGACATGTGAAAAGTCCTCACAATGGAAAACGGAATGGTTATGTGCACCACCCATTGTGCCCGTAAATCGCGCTATGTGGCGTCGCGGGGCGTGCGACGGGGCGGGTTGATTCGCCCACAGCGATGCCTCCCTCTACTCTTGGAGCGTGATCAACGTCCAGGATTTCTCGCTGCGAATCGGTGCCCGCGAACTCGTTAACCATGCCAGCTTCCGTATTGACAAAGGAATGTGCATCGGCCTCGTCGGTCGTAACGGTGCCGGTAAAACCACGACGATGCGCCTGCTCGCCGGCGAAGCCGACCGCGGGGGAGCGGCCGAATACACCGGTACTATCACGTCCAACGGCACCATAGGCTACCTCGCTCAGGACACGCACGTCGGCGACCCTGATATGAAGGCGCGCGATCGCATCATCTCCGTGCGCGGCATCGACTCGATCATCGCGCGTATCCGCAAGGCAGAGCACGAGATGTCCACGACCGAGGGTGCTCGCCAGCAGCGGGCCATGGAACGCTACGTCAAACTCGACCAGCAGTTCACCAACTCCGGCGGGTGGGCCGCCAACGCTGAGGCAGCCCAAATCGCTCACTCCCTCGGCCTCGAAGATCGCGTGCTCGACCAGACCCTGGACACTCTCTCGGGTGGACAGCGTCGCCGCGTCGAACTCGCCCGCGTGCTCTTCTCCAACGCCGACGTCCTCCTCCTCGACGAGCCCACCAACCACCTCGACCACGACTCCATCGTGTGGCTGCGCGACTGGATCAAGACCTTCCCCGGCGGCGTCATGATCATCTCCCACGACGTCAAGCTGCTGGGCGACACCGTCAATCAGGTGTTTTACCTGGACGCCAACCGCGCCCACGTCGACATCTACCATCTCGGCTGGGCCGCCTACCTCAAGCAGCGCGAGGAAGACGAGCGCCGCCGCCGCAAGGAACGTGCCAACGCCCTGAAGAAGGCCGAGCACCTCAAGGCCCAGGGCGAAAAGATGAGGGCCAAGGCCACCAAGGCCGTCGCCGCCCAGCAGATGCTGCGCCGCGCTGAAGAACTCTTCGCCCAGGCGGGAGGGGAGATCGAGCAGGAAAAGGTCGCGCGCCTGCGCTTCCCCGACCCCGCTCCCTCCGGTCGCGTTCCCCTCACCGCCGAAGGCCTGTCCAAGTCCTACGGCTCCCTCGAAGTCTTCACCGGCGTCGACCTGGCTATCGACCGCGGATCCAAAGTCGTCGTCCTCGGCCTCAACGGCGCCGGAAAGACCACTCTGCTGCGCCTCCTGTCCGGCATCGAAAAACCCGACTCCGGCCGGGTCGTCCCCGGTCACGGCCTCAAGATCGGCTACTACGCGCAGGAACATGAAACACTCGACGACACGCGAACCATCCGCGAAAACATGGCCGACGCCGCCCCCACGCTCGACGACACGCACGTGCGCAACATCCTCGGACAATTTCTCTTCCAGGGAGACGACGTCGACAAGCCCGTCTGTGTCCTCTCCGGCGGCGAAAAGACGCGCCTCGCCCTGGCCACCCTCGTTGTTTCCGGCGCCAACGTCCTGTTGCTCGACGAACCCACCAACAACCTCGACCCCGCCTCACGAGAAGAAATCCTCGCCGCTCTGCGCGACTACGAAGGCGCCGTCATCCTCGTCACCCACGACCCCGGCGCCGTCACCGCGCTCAACCCGCAGCGCGTCCTCCTCCTGCCCGACGCCGACGAAGACCTCTGGGACGACAGCTACCTCGACCTCGTTACCCTCACCTGACCGGGCGAGCCACCCGCCCGTGCGCTCCGCACGAGACGGTCGCGCCCACGCTGCCCGAAGACACACACAACGAGGCCGGGACTGGAGAACACCAGCCCCGGCCTTGTTCGTCAGATGAATCAGAGAACCTTAGAGAAAAACTCCTTGGTACGATCCTCCTGCGGATTGTCAATCACGTCAGCGGGGGAACCCGCCTCAACGATCACTCCGCCGTCCATAAAGAGAACCTGATCGGCAACCTCGCGGGCAAAACCGATCTCGTGTGTGACGACGGCCATGGTCATGCCCGACGCCGCCAAGTCCTGCATGACCTGCAGGACCTCGCCCACCAGCTCTGGGTCAAGCGCGGAGGTCGGCTCATCAAAGAGCATGATTTCCGGCTCCATCGCCAGCGCGCGGGCAATCGCCACACGCTGCTGCTGCCCGCCCGAGAGTTCTGCAGGATAGTGATCCGCGCGATCCGCCAGCCCCACTCGATCAAGGAGCTCCAGGGCCTGAACGCGAGCTTCCTTCTTCGAACGCTTCAGCACCTGGACAGGAGCTTCCATCACGTTCTCCAGAGCTGTCATGTGCGGGAACAGGTTGAAGCGCTGGAACACCATGCCGATGCGGGAACGCTGCGCGGCGATCTCCTTGTCGTGGCGTTCAAAGAGCACGCCGTTCGCATACTCTCGATAGCCCAACAGTTCGCCATCGATGTATACGCGTCCCGCGCTGATACCCTCCAGCATATTTAGGCACCGCAACAGGGTCGATTTACCCGACCCCGAGGGACCCAAAATGACACAGACCTCGCCCGGCGCGATGTCCAGGTCGATGCCCCGCAGCACGTGCAGGTCGCCGAAGAACTTATGAACGCCGCGCACGGACACCATCGGTGTCGCATCGGTCGTCGTCTCCACAGCCTTGTCCGTCATGGTGTCACATCCAAAAATTTGTGCGTGCTCGTCTTCTTGTCGTCCTCATCCGAGCTTTCCTCGCCGGTGGACGCCTGCGCGCCGGCGTTGTCGCGGCGCTCGAAGCCCTTGCCGAAGTGCTTCTCGATCATTGACTGGATCACCATCAGCAGGCTCGTGATGACCAGATACCAAATCGCAGCCGCAATGAGGAGCGGGACCGGCGCAAAAGTCGCCTGGCCGCGTTGACGCGCGATGAAGGTGAGTTCAAGCGTGAAGGGAATCGCCGACACCAGCGAGGTGGTCTTGAGCATCGAGATGGTCTCGTTGCCGATCGGTGGGACGATGACGCGCATCGCCTGCGGCAGGATGATTCTGCGGAAGATCGTCGCCCTCGGCATACCCAAGGCCGTCGCGGCCTCCCACTGTCCCTTCGAAACGCTCAGCAGACCCGCTCGCATAATCTCGGCCAGGTATGCGCCCTCGTTGAGTCCCAGACCTAGGAAGGCCATCCAGAAGGGCGTAAAGTAGGTTGCCGTGTCGAAGCTGACCTCCCAACCCAGCAGCGAGCCGAGGAACGGCACCCCAACGGACAGTGACGGGTAGAGCGTGGGCAGCAGCGACCAGAAAATGAGCTGCGTGTAGATAGGCGTCCCACGGAAGAACCAAATGTAAGCCATGGCCACCCAGCGCAGGACCGGGTTAACCGACTGGCGCATGATCGCCATCGTGATCGCCAGGACTGTGCCGACCGTCATCGCGAGGACCGTCAGGATGATCGTGAAGGCGACGCCCTGCATGATCGAGACGGAGAATAGCCACTGGAAGACAACGTTCCATTGGAAGTTGGGATTCGTCATCAGTGCATGGATGGCCATTGCCGCGAAGACCGCGACAACGAATGCGCTCACCCACCTCCCCGGCCGGGGGACGGGTTTAGCGTCGAGTAGTTCGACGCCGTCTTTGATGTGTGCCATGAGTGCCTCAGTCGGTGGTTGCGGGATTGAGTTCCGCCGTCGTCAGGGCGGCTTCCTTCGCGCCGTAGGTGTCGAGGATGTCGGCCAGGTAGCCATTGTCCATTAGGTACTGCATGGCTTTCTGGACGGCTTCGCTCAGCTGCGCGTCGTTCTTGTTGACGGCCACGCCCTGGGGCGCGGACTCGACGACGTCGCCGACCTGCTCGATCTGGCCATTCGATAGTGTCGCCGTGTACCCGATGACGGTGGAGTCGGCGAAGGTCGCGTCGTACTGGCCGCCGATCACCTTGGTGGTGATGTCTGTTTGCAGGTCGTGCGGCATGATCGTGATTTTGTCCAAACCGCTGGCCACGCACTTTTCGGACAATTCGGTTGCGTAGTCTTCCTGCGCGGTGCCGGTCTGGACGCCGATGGTCGTGCCGCATGGGTTGGCGGGGTCAAAGTTCTTGGGGTTTCCCTTGGCGACGCCGTAGGCAGAGCCGACCTCGACGTAGGAGATCAGGTTGGCCTGCTCCTCGCGCTCGGAGGTGATCGTGAAGGAGGAGATGCCCACGTCAAACTTGGTGCCCAAGGCCGGGATGATCGTCGGGAATTCAGCGTGGCTGGTGGTCCCCTCCTTCAGGCCCATGACTTTGGCGAGAGCGCGGTTAATGTCCACGTCGTAGCCCTGGGGAGTCTGGGAGTCATCTCCGAGGAATTCTGCGGGCGCGTAGTCCGCCGAGGCTCCGTTGCGCAGGGTGCCTCGCGTCTTGACCTCATCGGGCACCAGGGCAGCGATCTCGTCGACCGTTGGGATCGACGAGACGTCGTACGAGGTCGTGGCCGCGCTTGCGTCAGTCGCGTTGGCCCCGGTGGTCGATCCGTTGGACGACGTGTTCGGGTCCGCGCACGCTGCCAGGGGGAGTGCGGCTGCGGTTGCGAGAGCGATGAGGACGTGTGCCTTCGTGATGGTCATGATGTGCCTTCCGATGGGGTGGGACGTTGTGCCCCTGCATTGCTTCCATTATGCGCTGATATGCACATGAGTGCATATTATGCGTTGAGTGTCACGTGATTAGTTAACCGTTGGGTTGAGTTCAGCCGTGGTCAGTGCGGCATCCTGTGCGCCGTAGGACGCCAAGATGTCCGCCAGGTAGCCGTTATCCATGAGGTATTGCATGGCAGCCTGGATTGCCTGGGTGAGTTCCTCGTCGTCCTTGTTGATCGCGACACCCTGGGGCGCAGATTCGAAAGTCTCTCCGAGTTGGACGATCTTGCCCTCCGACTGGGCGCTCGTATAGCCGATGACGGTGGAATCGGCCAAGGTCGCGTCATACTGTCCACTGATGATCTTCGTAGCAATATCTGTCTGCAGCTCGTGCGGCATGACGCTGATCTTCTCCTTGCCGTCGGCGACGCACTGGGTCGACAATTCCTCAGCGTATGTTTCCTGCGCGGTGCCAGTCTGGACGGCGATCGTCGTGCCGCAGGGATTTGACGTGTCGAAATTCTTGGGGTTTCCTTGTGCAACACCCCATGCCGATCCGACATTGAGGTAGGAGACCATGTTGACTTGCTGCTCGCGTTCGGGGGTGATGGTGAAGGAGGAGATGCCGACATCAAACTTGGTGCCCAGTGCGGGGATGATCGTCGGGAACTCGGAGTGCTTCGTTGTTCCCTCCTTCAGACCCATGACCTTGGCGAGCGCTTTGTTGATGTCCACGTCGTAGCCGATTGGAGTCTGTCCGTCGGAGGCCATGTATTCGGCCGGTGCATATCCTGTTGAGGCACCGTTGCGCAATGTGTCCCGCTTCTTAATGTCCTCGGGAACCATTGCGGCGATTTCGTCGACCGTGGGGATCGAAGAAATATCGTAGGAGGATGTGGAGGTCGAATCGGTGGAATGACTCTGTGCGCTGTTCGTCGTGTTTGTCGCTGGGTCGGTACAAGCGGTCAGCGTGATCGCTGCGGTAGCGGCTGTCAAGGCTGCGAAAATCTTCGTCGTGTGCATGGTTATGTTCCTCGGTATCTGTATTGCGGGTCCTTGTCGATAATGAATATGCAAACAGATGCATACTATGCATGTCGAGGGGGTCTCATATCCTGGATGCACAAGTGGGCGAGCACATCGTGCTCGCCCACTTGACTATGTGACTCAGTGCCCGCGCAATGCTCTCCTCGAGGCTCGCGCGCGAAGCGGATCGATTCCCTTTGGAATAGGTGGCTCGTTCGAACGCAGTGCGTTGATGCGCGCAGATACCTGGGGAACCTCCTCGGCAGTGAGAACATTCTTCAACTTACGCAGTTCACTTCGCAGATCCTTCAGAGCAACCTGCCCCTCCTCGCGACCCACCTGAATCTGGTGGACGGGAACGTTACGCATGATTTTAGTGACGCGCTTAGCCTCAGTGGACAGGAGTGGACGCACGTGGGAAGCCGAACCCTCAGAGATAAGAACGATGCCGGGACGACCGACGATGCGCCACACGAGGTCGTGTTCGCGCGTAACTGCAACGGGCTGTTCGGGGATAATCCAACCACGCTGGATCTGTGAGAGTGCCACTTTGACGGCGCCCGCCGTCTCCTCGACCTGGGCAAAGAGTGCACGGCGAGCCAGGAAACTCAGGATGGCGAGTGCTGCGGTGATGGACCCCAGGATGCCGATGATGAGCCAGCCAATCCAGGAGGTGTTCGTCAGGAATGCCACCAGGACAAACAGGGCGATGACGAGCGCGGCTGTGCCTAGGAGGATCCAGGGCAGTGCCGGATACGTGCGTGCGGTCAGTCGATACGCGTCAAGGACGTTCTGATAGAAGCGTCTCTTGGCGGGGGGATTCTTTTCACTCATAGCGTCACTATTCTACGTGTATACACCCAGAGAACGTCCATGCATCCGACTGGGCACTATGTGAAATGAGTTGCATCACATTGTATGAGTTTGGACAATATGACCATGAATATCGGCGGATACCAGCTCGGTCAGGTGTTCCACATCGGTGCGCGAGGTCCCCTGTGGAGGACTCAATCGAGCGCCGGGGAAGCACTTTTTGCACTGCGATCATCAAGCGATGGTGAGCGTTCCTTAGAGCGCTGGAAGGCGTGGGCATCGCTCACCTCACGCCACGTGGTTGCCTTACGTGATGTCGTGCGCTCCGACGACGGTCGTTGGGGAATCGTCCAGGACTTCGTCTACGGGCGTCCCCTCGATGTTGAAATAGGATCGGCCGACCTGCGCCCCAAAGCTACCCGCCGCCAGATCATCGAAGGCATATCAGCGGGCCTGAGCGCACTACACCGCGTCGGTATTGTTCACGGGGACCTGACACCCGCCAATATCATGATCACTCCGCAAGGCAGGGCGGTCATCATCGATCTCATTGATGAGATCGAAGAGGGGCAAGGAACTCCCGGGTGGAGCCTCGACACCACTGGAATGACGGGGGACCTGCAGTGCTTGCGTCGAATAGCCTCGCTTCTCCAGATGGACGAAGCCCTGGCTGAGCTGGGGCTCGACGAGGCCTCGGTGCCAACGGGTTCGCGCACACCAACGGTTGACGATCCTAATGAACATGTCATCTCTCGCGAACCTGCCGATCCGCAACAGGTCATCGCCGATCTGCGCGCGGCTGCTTTGCGTGAGGACACGATCAATGACGACGAATCGGGATCGGAGCGACCTCTCCATGGGTGTTCGGCTGACGGACCATGCGAGGAGTTACCCCGTCGCGCGTGGCGCTCCCGAGCACTCCTGGCGGGCATCGCCGTTCTTGTCCTCCTCGCATCTACCCTCGGCTACTGGAGGTGGTCAAGCATGCGGGCACCGGCGGTGCCTCCCAGTGCGCAGAGTAGTCACATAATCCCCGAGCCGACGGTCGATCTATGCAATGCGACCCACGTGGAAGATCTGCTGAATCATGCCATCGCGACGCGTGACCAGGCCGTCATTACCGGGGATGCATCAGCACTCGAAGCCGTTCTGGGCGGCGAGCTCCTCGAACAAGACACGAAGCGTATCGAAGCGATGCAAGCCGAGGACGTGCAGGTTCTCGCCCTGTCTTCCGCTGTCGAAGACGTGCGGGTCGTGTCCTGCGAAGCTGGCAGCGTGGACGTAAACGCTACACTCGTGGTCTCCACCTCCCAGACCTGCAAGGCGGACGTGTGCGACGACCACGGTGCGCCCACGTCGAGTGAGCTTGTCTTGAGGGTTGATCCCGTGTCCGGCAAGGTCGTTGCAGCCTCGCTCGCGACGCCTTCGGCGCAGGGAGAATCCGAATCGGGCCAGGAGAGCTAGACGCAGCGAGGCGCGCAAGCCGCCGAAGAGGTGGACTGTCGAGCACGCGACGATTGGTTACCCTTCTGCACCCACTGGATGCACTGATGGGGTGGGTCAACTGGACCCACCCCATCACAATGCGTGTGAGTCAATCAGAGAGCCAGATCGGCCTCGAACGCGCCAGCCTCGAGACGCTTCTTGACATCCATGAGGAAACGGGAGGCGTCCGCGCCGTCGACCAGGCGATGGTCATAGGACAGTGACAGGTAGACCATTGAACGAATCGCGATGACATCAGCGCCGTCGTCACCCTTCATGACAACGGGACGCTTGACGATCGTGCCGACGCCCATAATCGCGGTTTCCGGCATGTTCAGGACGGGCGTGTCGAAGAGTGCGCCACCGGAACCGGTGTTCGTCACCGTAAAGGTCGAGCCGGACAGTTCGTCGGGACCGATCTTGGCGTCGCGCGTGCGTGCGGCCAGGTCATTGATGGACGTGGCGATACCCGGGATGTCCTTCTCGCCCGCATTCTTTATGACGGGCACGAGTAGGCCGCGCGGCGTGTCAACAGCGATGCCGACGTGCTCGTGATCGAAGTACGTAACTTCCTTGTCGTTGATGGTCGCGTTGATCTTTGGGTGGTAGGCCAGAGCTTCCGTTGCTGCCTTCACGAAGAAGGGCAGGAACGTCAGCTTCGTGCCGTGCGTGGTCAGGAACGCGTCTTTCGAGCGGGCTCGAAGTGCGACAACCTTAGTGACGTCAACCTCGATGATGGTGGTCAGTTGGGCGGCCGTCTGCAACGATTCCACCATGCGGCGGGCGATCGTCTGACGCAGACGCGACATCTTTTCGGTCGTGCCACGCAGCGGCGAGGGTTCACGGACTGTCTGAACTCTCGGGGCAGCAGTTGTAGGCGCGGTCGGGGCGGGTGTAGCAGCCGCGGCACGAGCAGCTGCGGCGGCTGCCTCGACGTCCTCGCGGCGTACGCGTCCGCCGACACCGGTTCCCGACACTGTCGCCAGGTCAACGCCGAGGTCACGGGCAAGTTTGCGCACGATCGGGGTCACGTAGGCGCTGCCAGTCGCGGCCGCGGGGGTTGCGACGACGGGCGCACTCGAAGCAGCCGCCGCAAGTGTGGAGGCGTTCGGGAAAGGATCGACGGGCGCAGCGGGAGCCACGGGCACAGCGGGAGCAGCAGGAGCGGCGGGAGCCACGGGCGCAGCGGGAGCCACGGGGGCGACCGGAGCCGCGGGCGCAACGGGGGCAGCGGGGGCCGCCTGAGCAACCGCCGGGGCGAACGCGGAGATGACCGCGACGACCGTGCCGACCTCAACGGTCTCATCCTCGGGCACGCGAATCTCGGCGAGGAAGCCCGCGACGGGTGAGGGGACCTCGGAGTCGACCTTGTCGGTGGACACCTCGAGCAGCGGCTCGTCGGCCTCGACGGCGTCGCCCACGGCCTTCAGCCACGTGGTCACGGTGCCCTCGGTGACGGACTCGCCCAGCGCGGGCATGCGGACCTCGGTGCCCGTAGCCGGTGCGGCGGAAGCGGGGGCCGCGGGGGCGACCGGCGCAACGGCAGCCGGAGCGGCTGCGGGGGTCGAGGCCTCGGAGGCGTCGCCGATGCGTGCGATCGCGGTGCCGACCTCGACGGTTTCATCCTCGGGAACCAGAATTTCGAGGAGGACGCCCGCGACGGGGGAGGGGACCTCGGAGTCGACCTTGTCGGTGGACACCTCAACGATGGGCTCGTCAAGCTCGACAGTATCGCCGACCTGCTTGAGCCACGTCGTCACGGTGCCCTCGGTCACGGATTCACCCAGAGCGGGCATGGTCACTGACGTTGCCATGTGTGTTCTCCTAATAAAAGCTGTATCAGTTGTGGACGTGAAGGGGCTTGCCAGCCAGCGCCATAGCTGCCTCGCCGAGCGACTCGTTCTGACTCGGGTGCGCGTGGATCAGCGAGGCGACATCCGAGGGGTACGCCTCCCAGTTCACCATGAGCTCGCCTTCACCAATCTGCTCTCCGATGCGTGCCCCGATGCCATGGAAGCCCACGATCGGACCATCCTTGACCGAGACCAGTTTGATGAGACCCGACGTTGCCAGGATAGACGACTTTCCGTTGCCGGCGAGGTTGTACTCGACTGTGCGCACCCGATCGCCGTACTTTTCGCGAGCCTGTTTCTCTGTCATACCGACCGAGGCGATCTCGGGTTCGCAGAAGGTCACGCGCGGGATGTTGATGTCAGCCTGCATGCTCGGGTTCAGACCGGCGATCTCTTCGGCGACGAAGATGCCTTGCATGAAGCCGCGGTGGGCGAGTTGCAGGCCGGGAACAATGTCGCCGACCGCATAGATGTTGCCAACACCGGTGTGTAGGCGCTCGTTGGTGATGACGAAACCGCGCTCCAGTGTGATTCCGACCTGTTCGTAGCCCAGGCCTTCAGTGACGGGGCCACGGCCGACAGCGACCAGCAGGACGTCGGCGTCGAACGCTTTCCCATCTTCGGTTGTTATGTGCACGCCCTGCACGGACTGCGTGGCCGAAGCGAAGCGGGTGTTCGTGTGGAACTTGATGCCGCGCTTGCGGTAGGCGCGCTCAAGCTGCTTGGAGATGGCTTCGTCTTCGTTGTTGGCCAGGTGGGGCAGCGCCTCAATGATGGTGACCTCGGCGCCGAAGCTGCGCCAGACAGAGGCAAACTCGAGGCCGATGACACCGCCGCCGAGAATGACGACGGAGGAGGGAACCCAGTTCATCTGCAGTGCCTGGTCGGAGGAGATGATGCGTCCGCCGATGTCGAGGCCAGGAATCGAGCGCGAATAGGAACCGGTGGCTAACACGATGTTGCGACCGGTGATTCTCTGGCCGCCTACCTCGATGGTGTTGGCGTCGGCCAGGTGCCCCCAACCGGAGATGAGCTCAACCTTTCGCGATTTGAGCAGGCCCCGCAAGCCCTTGTAGAGGCCCGAGATGACGGAGTCGCGATATGCGCCAACCTGCGCCATGTCGATGCCATTGAAGGTGGAGTTGACGCCGAACTTCGCGGATTCGCGTACGGCCTCGGCAGTCTCGGCGGCGTGCAAGTACGCCTTCGTGGGGATGCAGCCGCGGTGTAGACATGTGCCGCCGACCTTATCGCCGTCGATGAGGGCGACCTTCATGCCCAGCTGCGCTGCACGCAGGGCGGTCGCGTAACCGCCGGAACCCGCACCCAGAATGACGATGTCGTAGATCGATTCGCTCAAGGTTGACAACTCCTCGTTGACGAGCTTAACGCTCAGAATTGTAGATTTCATGACGGGCCTCACGGTCCATATAGGCCTATTGTCCCACGTTTGTGCGGTGATGTCCCACAGGTCGCTGTCTCGACTTGGTGTATCGGGCCACACGCCTCGGTGGGTGTGGCTTGCTCCCTGGAATGCGGTGCGACGCGATGATGTGATCGGTAGGATCGAATCGTGTATGAACAAGACGCGACTAATGGCGGTGACAGTGCGCGCGATCAACGCCCGCCTTCCCTTGGTCTGGGACGTATCATCATTGCCCTGTTTTGGGTGCTTGGCGTCTGGATTTTCGTGACGGCAGTCATTGATCTTTTTCATGGGCAGGATAAGCCGTGGGGTCCCCAGCTTGTTGCGCTCCTCGCAGGCGTTGACTACCTTGTCGCCGCCACGGCTTTGACGCATAACGGCAGGCGTATGCGCATGGTTGGCTGGGTGAGTATCGCGTTGTCGATCGCCGTTCCGATCGTTCTGTGGGTCGCTTCCCTTGGCCTCGACGAGCTGAACTCTGCACGCTCTGCGTGGACCGGCATGGGGGTGGATTTCTACTACATTCCCCTCGTCGTCTCTCTTGTCGGCATTGTGTGGATGTGGCGCTCGAATCCGCGCAGAATCGTCTCGCTCGCCGAGCAGGTCGAACGCCCAAGTCCGCCGTGGAAGACTCATTGACCTGGGCATCGGCTCAGCGATGGTGAGACAGAGCGAGGCCCGGCGGAGCGATTCTACCCGGGCCTCGTTCCTTTCAAGTCTCCGAAAGCGTTGGGGAACTAGGTTAGACTCCGCCCGGGAATCCCAGCTGACGCCAGGCTTCGTACAGGACGATCGAAGCGGAATTGGCCAGGTTGAGAGAGCGTATGCCCTCGCGCATGTGAATACGGATGCGCTTGTTCACGCGCGGATGATTCATGGCTTCCTCGGACAGACCTACCGATTCGCGCCCGAACAGCAGGCCGTCGCCGTCCTGGTAGGCGACATCTGAATACATGGAGTGTGTGTGTCCCGTCAGTGCCCACACGCGTCCCGGAACCTGCGCGAGCGCGTCGTCGAGGTTCTTGTGGACCATGACGTGCGCGAGGTCGTGATAGTCGAGGCCCGCCCGGCGCAGCTTGGCGTCATCCATGTCGAAGCCCAGGGGTTCCACGAGGTGCAGCATGGACCCGGTGCAGGCCGACAGTCGGATCGCGGCCCCCGTGTTACCGGGGATTTCGGGCTCCCAGAAGATGATGTGCAGCATGTTCTCAAGCCTGGTGGGTGACGGTCAGGGTGGCGCGTGCGATCGTGTGCTCGAGCGCGGCGAACGAGGCCATGGCGGGGGTTGCGTCGTCATCCAGTCCCAGGGTGTCCACGTCGAGTGCATGCACCGTGAAGATGTAGCGGTGAGGGCGGTCGCCGACCGGCGGGGCGGCTCCGAAGTAGGAGGCCTCGCCTGCGTCGCCGCGCAGGTGGAACGCGGGGCCATCGAGGGTGAGATCGGATGCGCCCGCGCCTTCGTCCAGGTGTGTCATCGAGGCGGGGATGTCCAGGATCGTCCAGTGCCACCAGCCCGAGGGGATGGGGGCGTCTGGGTCGAAGCAGGTCAGCATGAAGCTGGCTGTCCGCTCGGGGAAGCCTTCCCATGTCAGGTCGGGGGAGAGTGAGCCTGCGCGCGCGGTCGCTGACTCCGGCATGGGTGCGTCGTCGGTGAGTGTGGACGAGGTCAGGGTGAAGCTGGGCAGATCGATGCCCTCGAAGGGAGTGGGGGCCAGGGGGCGAGTATCGATGGTCATGAGTGCTCCTTTTCTCTCCTCTCTATTGTTGCGTATTGTTGCGTATGAGGCGGGCAACGTGCGCTCGGAACGCAGATGTGCGACCGTGCTTCTAGACTTCCCCTATCGAACAGATGTTCTATCTATGTGGCAGGGGGAGAGATGTCCGATGCTCGCGTGCGTTTGCTGAAAGCACGAGAGGCCCTGAGTCGCGCCGAAGATTCTGTTGGTCTGCGTGGTCGGGTCGACATCGAGGTGCCTCGTGCATCGGGTGTGTCCGCACCGGTACTCCTGGGCCCACAGGAAAGGGGACGGCTGATACGGATCCTCATCGACGCGTGCCCGCCAGACGGGTGGATCGGATTGTGTGGTGTGCGTCATGTCGGGTGGGAATGGGCCGCGCGTCAGGGGATGGACTTGGAGCGGGTGCTCGTTCTAAATCCCGACCAGGGAGCGAACATGGGCGAGCTGTGTGCACTCCTGCTCGATGCGTGCGACGTCGTGTGTCTCGACGTCGCAGGATTGACCCGCTTCGAGCAACGTGGCCTGACGGCACGCGCCCGGTCCCTGGGGCGTACCCTCGTGACGCTGCGCGCATGGCCGGGTCTCTCGCGCAGCATGAGAGACGCAGAGCATATGCGTCTGGTGGTTTAGATGCGCTACATGGTGGTGTGGGTGCCCGATTGGCCCGTGAACTGTTTGGTGGTTGACCTGCCACCGGGCGGGAGTGGGGCTGTCGTTCACGCTGATCGTGTCGATGTTGCCAGCGCTGCCGCACGGCGCTGCGGGGTGCGTGCGGGAATGAGTGTGCGTGAGGCAACCTACCTGTGCCCGGAACTGGTGTGTCTGCCGCGTGACCCCGACCGGGAGGCTCGTGCCTTCAGTGCGGTTATTGATGCTTTCGACTCGGTCGCTGCGGGGGTCGAGTGCCTGCGCCCGGGATTGGCCCGGTGCCGGGCGCGTGGTCCAGCACGCTGGGCGGGGGGTGAGGAGCAGGCGGCCTCCCTACTCGTCGAGGCGATTGAAGAGAAAGTGGGCGTTGAGTGCTTCGTTGGGGTCGCTGACGGACCCCTGGCGTCCGTCGAGGCTGCCAGAGCAGGGCGCATTGTGCTCAGCGACGACACGCGTTCCTTCCTGTCGAGCATCGGTGTGACGCGTGCGTTGGCCTGTGTGCCGCCGTCGATGCGGGAACGCGCATCCGGTGCTGTGGAACTCATGGCTGGGTTGGGCATCGTGAGTTGTGCGGATCTGATCGCGCTTGGCCGGGGTCCCGTGTGTGAGCGCTTCGGCGACATCGGCGAGCGCCTGTGGGTACTTGCTTCGGGAGAGGACGTGTCTGTCGCGTCCGCAAAGCGAGTCCTGTCTGACATATCGGTTGGCCGCGACATTGAGAGCGGGGGTGAAAGCATCGATATGATGATGGTCCCCGTGACTCAGGCAGCCGCGGAGCTTGCGCATCATCTCTTTCAGGAGGGACTCGTCTCGTACACGCTGCGTATCGACGTGCAGGACGAGGGAGGAGATGGGCGCAGTCGGACTTGGAGCGGGTGCGACCTATCGAATCCCGCCGACATCGCGTTGCGTGTCCGATGGACCCTGGCTGGGTGGCTGGCAGGTGGCCAGGAACCCTCCGGTCGGGTGTGCTCGTTCTGTCTGACGGCCTGCGACCCACGTTTTGGGGACTCTTCATCGTCCCTGTGGGGGCGTGGACATCGAGAGGGGGATGTATTACGTAGCGCCGTGCGTATTCAGGGGCTGGCGGGGCCGGACTCGCTTCTGGTTCCTCGAGTGCAGGGCGGCTATGATCCGCGCAGCCGCATCGTCATGGCGCGCTGGGGTGATCAGGAGTCGTGTCGCTCTCAAGAGGGGGAGTGGGAGGGAGCCGTGTCTGGTTCGCCGGCCACCCTTTTCGATGAGCCTGTGCCAGTTTCTCTTGCTCCAGAGCGCGGAGCGGGTGGCGACGTGCGCGTCGATCATCGAGGGACGCTGACGGCGTGTCCTGCGTATCTACTGGTGTCCTGTACTCAGGACCGCCTCTTCGATCATTCTCAACGTGATGGGCTACCGGGAATCGGCCAGCGCGCGAAGATTCGTACCGTTGCTGGTCCGTGGCCCGTGAGCGGACGCTGGTGGGCGGGGGAGCATGCCCGTGCCTACATGCGTGTCACACTCGAAGACGGTCAGGTTGTCTTGCTGGTGTGGAGCAAGGGGCAGTGGATGGTAGAGGGAATGGATAGCTGACGGCGACGCGTGCGAGAGTGTGCCGTAGACTGAAAGGATGGTAACTCTCTCCTTGAGCGAGACCCTTGCGTCGATGTCCGATGATGACATCATGGCTCTTGTCGGTCCTGCGACCTGGGCAAACGGGTTGCGCCTCGAGCACGCGGGCGCGGTGCGCGAGTTGTCCTGGAACCAGGACGGCAACCTCCTTGAGGCACGTGTGAAGGAGGCAGGGCTGACCTATCGTGCGTGGATTTCCCAGGGAGCTATCCGCCCCTCACTCAAGTGCGCGTGCGCTCTGCGCACGGATTGTCCGCATGCCGCGGCTGCGTTGATTGCCGGGCGCGCTGAGGCTCTCAAGCGCCAGGAGTCTGTGCCTGAGTGGAGTCGTGTCCTGAAACAGGTGTTGGGCGGTATCCGCGAGCGCAGCGGGGAACCACTTGCCCTTGTCATCGATGCACATGATCCGGCGGTGGAGGCCGCGTTGATTCCGTTGCGCCGGGGATCGTCGTTCGCGTGGACGACGAAGCGCGCATCGTGGCTTGATCTGACGGCGACGCAGTGGGCGTCAGTGACGGATGGGCTTGATCCGACTCATGTGTCGTTGTTGCGTGAGGGGTATCGGCTTTCGCGTGAGTCTCGGTCGTGGCATTCGCGGACGGAGGTGACGCTTAGTTCGTTGGAGGAGCATGCGTATGCGTGGCTGGAGCGCCTTGTGCGCGCAGGGGTGGAACTTTTTGTTTCGGAGGATGGGCGTGAGTCCTTCGTGCTGTCGCATGCGACGTGGGATGCCGATATTGATGTGGTGGCTTCGGAGGCGGGTTTGGAGGTTCGCGTCGTGGCGCGCAACGGGGATCAGGTATTGGCATCCCCGCGTATTGATCGTGAGGCTGGGTTGCTTCTCCTGGATGGGGGGACGCGTGCGGCGCGCATTGAGGGGGTGGATGCGCTGGAGGGTTTTCCACTGGATAGGCCTCTCGTTGTGCCTGCGTCGGATGTGGCGGAGTTTCGTGCGTCGTGGCTACCATCGTTGCGTAGGCGTTTCGTCATGAGTTCATCGGATGGGAGTTTCGATCCTGACGCGAGGCCACAGATGAGGGTCGTGGGCACGGTGCGGCGTGACGGCGGCGGCGTCGTCGTGCGGTGGTGGGTGGAGTACGACGAGGGGGAGTCTCGCTCGCGCGCTCCTCTTGCGCAGGCCTTGGGAGACGAGGCGGTGGCTGGTCTCGTGGGTCGTATCAACGGATGGGGCGCCGCGCTGGGAAGCGACCTGTGGCCGACGTTGCCGACTGTGGGGCGCCTTGATCCGTGGCGTGTGCCAGAGTTCCTCTCGGCCTGTGTGGAGGGTGAGACCGTGGATGGACTCGTTTGGGATGTTGCGCCGGACGTGCGGGCGATCGAAGTCTCGCAGGATGGGATGGGCGTGGAGCTGGCTGTGGACGGTGCCACGTCGGATTGGTTTGACTTGAATGTACGCCTGCGCGTTGGGGATCACTATCTGAGTGTGCGCGAAGCGTTGGAGGCCATTGGGCGTGGGAATGAGTATGTCGAGGTGGAGGGCGTGTGGGTGCGCCTGGATGGTCCTCGTATCCGCGCCTTGCATGCACTGTTGGACGAGGCTCGGGCGTTGACTGGCTGGGAGGGGGAGGGGCTACGCCTGTCGGTTGCGGCGGCTGGCATTGTTGACCTATTCGAGAATCAGGTGGATTCTGTTTCTCTCTCGAAGGCGTGGAGGGAGCGTGTTGCGTCGTTGCGGGGGGAGGGACGTCAAGGGAGTCTCGCACCCGTGTCGGCTTTGGCCAAGGTGTTGCGTCCCTATCAGCGCCAGGGGCACGCCTGGCTAACGTCCCGCTTGTCTGCGGGATTGGGTGGTGTTCTTGCCGATGATATGGGTCTGGGTAAGACCGTGCAGATCTTGTCGGCGATCGCTTCGCTGCGCGCTGCGGGTGGTCAGAAGGGTCCGGTGTTGGTGGTTGCCCCGACCTCGGTTGTAGGCGTGTGGGCGGAGCAGGCCACGAAGTTTACGCCCGGCCTGCGTGTGCGTTGTGTTGGTGAGACAGCCGCGCGCAGGGGGACGACGATCGTGCAGGAGGCTCAGGCCTCGGACATTGTCGTCACTTCCTATACGCTGGCGCGCCTGGAGGCCGATCAGTGGCGCGAGGTGCGTCTCTGTGGCGTCGTCATCGATGAAGCCCAGGCGGTCAAGAACCCGCGAACGGCCACCTATCGCGCGCTGCGCAGCATGGATACACCCTGGTGCCTGGCGGTCAGTGGCACGCCGATCGAAAATTCTCTGGGTGATCTGTGGTCGATTCTGTCTCTGACCTGTCCTGGACTCTTGCCTGCGTGGGATACCTTCACCCAGAAGGTGCGCCGCCCGATCGAGAGCGGCGATGTCGATATGCTCGAGCGCTTGACTTCCTACGTCGCTCCCTTTATTTTACGCCGAACGAAGGAGCAGGTAGCCACTGATTTACCTGACAAAATCGTCGATGTTGTGCGCGTTGAACTGGGGAAGGAACACCGCCGCATCTATGACCAGTACCTGGCTCGTGAGCGGGTTCGTATCCTTGACCTATTGGCTGAACCGGACGCGAATCGCATGAGCGTGTTGGCCTCGATCACGCGGCTGCGTCAGCTGGCACTCGACCCGGCTTTGGTTGAGGATTCCTACGCACACGTGGGATCAGCGAAGGTCGAGTACGTGGCCGATCGTCTTGATGAGATTGTGCCGCTGGGGCATCGAGCTCTGATCTTCAGCCAGTTCACGTCGTTCTTGGCGCGCATCCGACACGTCTTGGAGCGGCGCGGTGTGTCCGTCGTGCAGTTGGACGGATCGACGCGCAACCGTGAGGAGGTTGTTGAGCGTTTCCGCTCTGGTGTGTCCCAGGTCTTCCTCATTTCATTGAAGGCGGGGGGTTCCGGTCTGACACTGACGGAAGCTGACTACGTGTACATCATGGACCCGTGGTGGAATCCTGCGGCTGAGGAACAGGCAATTGACCGTGCCCACCGTATCGGACAGACGAAGAAGGTCAACGTCTATCGACTGGTTGCCGCTGATACGATCGAGGCGAAAGTGGTGGAGCTGCAGGATCGCAAACGCCGCCTCATTTCCTCTGTTATGAACGGAACGGGAAGCGCTCCTCTGAGCGTTGCTGATGTGCGTGGTCTCCTTGGCTAGCGCCAGGAGGGCCGAATTGATGTCGCGTTCGGTGGGGTGATGCGAGGCAGGGCGTGTTCGGGTACTCGGATCATGTTGGTACCCTCCACCACCTTCGAACATATGTTCGATATAATGTGTGGGTGAGTGATGAACCTCGATACGCGGAGCTGCATGCACACAGCGCTTTCACTTTCCTGGAGGGCACCGACGAACCCGCCGACATGGTGGACGAAGCATCGCGCCTGGGTCTTGATGCCCTCGCCGTCCTCGATGTTGATGGCGTATATTCGAGTGTTCAGACGACGATGGCGGCGCGACGTTGCGGGCTGCCGATCGTCTATGGGGCCGAGGTCACTCTCGATCCTTACGCGCTGCGATCTGTTGTCCCCGGCGCTCATGTCCCCGGATGGGGACTCGCGTCAGGCGCGGAAGAACCGGGGGTCAGAGTCCCGATCGTGGCTGCGAGTCCGCTTGGATATGAGAACCTCGTCGGCATGATGAGCGAGCGGGCCCTCGCGCAGGAGGGGGAGCGTGCGCCGCGCATCACCCTCGAGGATGTGAGTGAGGCAGGGGGTGACCTGATTATTTTGACTGGTGGAAGGCGAGGCCCCCTCATGCGAGCCCTGCGAGCAGGCGGGCCTGCGTGGGCGCGACGGGTCACAAGCGCTCTCGCGGAAGCTGCTGGTGGGATGGAGCACGTCCTCGTGGAGTGGCAGGCGGCCTCGGGAGACGCGCCGGAAAGAGGGGACACGCTGGCTGAACTCGCACGATGTGTCGGGGCTAGACTCCTCGCCACCACGGGGGCGCGCATGTCCTCGCCCTCCAAGCAAGCGCTTGGTGACATCCTGACAGCGACCCGTTTGCGTTCCTGCCTAGACGAGGTTGTGGCGCACCTGGGTGCGCATCGTTCTTTCCTGCGATCGCCGCGTGAGATGGCTCGCCTGCACGCCGACCACCCCGAGGCTCTTCTCCATTCGTGCGAGGTCGCCGCGCAGGTGTCCTTCGACCTGAGGATGGTTGCTCCCAGACTGCCGCGGACGAGCGTGCCGCAGGGGTACACGCCTCAGACGTGGCTGGCACACCTAGCCTGGCGAGGTGCCCGCGAGCGTTACGGCACGCGCGACCAATATCCGCGGGCGTGGGAGACGATTGAACGCGAGCTGGGAATCATTGAGCGTCTCGAATTTGCGGGTTATTTCCTGATCGTTAAAGAGATCGTCGACTTTTGCTCCCAGCGCGGCATCCTGTGTCAGGGACGAGGTAGCGCTGCGAATTCGGCCGTGTGCTTTTGCTTGGGGATCACGGCTGTAGACGCGGTGCGTCACAACTTGCTCTTCGACCGTTTTCTCTCGGAGGCGCGCTCAGGGCCACCCGATATTGATGTCGATATTGAGGCGGGCCGACGCGAGGAGGTTATCCAGCATGTCTACGACCGCTACGGGCGTGATCGTGCGGCCCAGGTGGCCAACGTCATCACGTATCGGCCGCGATCAGCCATGCGCGATGCGGCGCGGGCTCTGGGTTATCCGGCGGGCAGCGCGCAGGCCTGGGCGCGGGGTAAGGGTGAGGTTCCGCCTCTGGTTGCCGAAGCAGCACGGGCACTGTCGCGCCTTCCTCGACACATGGGCATCCATTCGGGTGGCATGGTGCTCACCGACCAGCCGGTCTCGCGTATCTGTCCGGTGGGTTGGGCAGCCATGCAGGGACGTACCGTGTTGCAGTGGGATAAGGAAGACTGCGCGGACGCGGGCCTGGTGAAGTTCGACCTGCTCTCTCTTGGGATGCTCACGGCATTGCGCATCGCTTTCGATGAGCTCAGGGGCGGGGAGCGCAGCGCGGAACTCCCGCCCTTGCGTGGATGGGCCTCGCGCATGTTGGTAGGGGACGCAGATCGACCGCTTGGCTTGCACACGCTTCCTCCAGACGATCCGCGCGTCTACGATTTGCTATGTGCGGCAGATACCGTGGGTGTATTTCAGGTGGAGTCGCGCGCACAGATGAACACTCTGCCGCGTTTGAAACCTCGCTGCTTCTACGACATCGTCATCGAGGTTGCTCTCGTGCGCCCGGGCCCCATCCAGGGCCGTGCAGTCAACCCCTTTCTGCGTCGGCGTGCGAGCCGCGAGCCGGTCACTTACCTGCATCCACTGCTCGAACCTGCTCTGCGTCAGACTCTAGGTGTGCCTCTTTTTCAGGAACAACTCATGCGCATTGCCACGGATGCTGCGGGCTTGTCGGGCTCCCGTGCCGATCAGCTGCGGCGTGCGATGGGAGCCAAACGCAGCCCTGAACGTATGGAGGCCCTCAAGGGGGATCTGATGGCTGGGATGGAGGAACGCGGGATCGACGCTTCCACACGTGAACGTATTTTTGAGCAGCTCAAAGGATTCGCGGATTTTGGGTTCCCAGAGTCGCACTCCTTCTCCTTCGCGCACATCGTGTACGCGTCCGCGTGGCTGAAAGTCCACGCGCCCGAACACTTTTACGCCGCGATCCTGGCCGCACAGCCGATGGGCTTCTATACGCCGGCGACGCTGGTACAGGACGCGCGCAGACACGGGGTTGCGGTCTTGGGTCCCTCGGTCAACGAGTCGTTCGTGGACGCGGGCGTGCAACGCACGCCGGTCGGTACGGAGGAGTACCGGGAGGGGCATTCCGATCCGCTTCCATCCCGGCAGAACATACCCTTGGATGTTGACCGGGAGCTGGCGGTGCGCATCGGCCTGTCGTCGGTACGAGGCCTGGGCCGGGCTGCCGAGCGCGTCGTGGCAGCCAGGGGAGCGGGGCCTTTTACGAGTCAGGCAGACCTGGCCGAGCGCGCTCACTTGTCTGCCTTGGACATGGAGCGCCTGGCCATGGCAGGTGCTCTCGAGTGCCTGGGGGTGAGCAGGCGTGGGGGAGCCTGGTCTGCCGGCGCTCTGGCCGCGCCATCGACGCGAGAGGGGCAGTGGCAGCCTTTCTTGCCTGGCACCGAGGTCGGTACCCGCGTCCCCGCACTGGCACCCCTGACCCACGTCGAGCAGATGCGCGCCGACATTGCGGCCACGGGGCTGACCCCCGGGCATCACCCCTTCTCCTATCTGAGGGCGGGTCTGCCGCAGGGCGTCCTGCGTGCTACCGACCTGGGATCCCACCTCGACGGGAGAATCGTCGACGTTGCCGGTCTGCTCACGCACCGCCAGCGACCTCACACGGGAAGGGGTACCGTCTTCTTGTCCCTCGAAGACGATAGCGGGTATGTCAATGTTTCAGTGAGTAAAGGCACCTGGAATAAGTTTCGGCGCGTTGGCCTGGAGTCTGACGCCCTGCTCGTGCGGGGCACTCTTGAGTGGGGTGATGGCGCGATCAATGTGCGAGCGTTTCGCCTCACACCCATTCATCTGCCCATCAAGGTGCGATCGCGTGACTTCCGCTAGTACCTCAGCGAGCAGCTGGCACGAGCAGCGCACGCAGGTCATTGACAGAGTCACACACAGCGTCGGCATCGTCCAGTCCGTCTTCCGTCGCGTAACCCCACCCGACCCCGACCACCGGAATCCCTGCCTCATGACCGCCGCGCACATCCCATATCGAGTCGCCGACGATGACGGGATACGACACGTCGGCACCCTTGGCGCCCAGCCGAGCCACGGCCTCGTGAATGACCGTCGTCTTCGTGGACCCCGGGTCCGGCGTTGCCCCCGCAATGACGTCAAAGGCCTCCGATAGACCCAAGTGCTCCATCTGCGCGATCGCCATGGGCGCCTGTTTCGACGTGGCCGTCGCCATCGGGATTCCAGCGCGATGGAGGTCCCACAGCAGCTCGGGTACCCCGTCAAATGGCTCCGGATCTAAGTAGTGATCCATGTAGCGTTCACGGTACCGTGTCACCAGCTGCGCACGCAGCTTCCCCGAGTATCCCAGGTCACCAAATGCGTACCACAGGGGAGGACCCACATACGTACGAAGCCGCTGATCCTCAGGGATCGGCAGTCCGAAATCTGCCAGCGTCCTTCGAAACGCGCACAGTACGACGGGAGCAGAATCGACAATTGTCCCGTCAACATCGAAAAGAACAGCTGAAATATGTAAAGACACTGAATCCCCCGCGTTGTTGGTGCTTTCTTAGTCACTATGCCCTATTATCCCGAGAGAAGCATCCGACACAACTATGAGAGAGACAGACGTGGAATCACGAGCACGGCTCACGCCGATCGTTCAAGCCAATAGTGCGCGTGCTGCCGCGTGGCGAGTTTTCTTCGAAGCGTCAGGTCGTCTTCAGGGGATCCTTGAAACGCGCTTAAAGCGCACCTACGGCGTTTCCATGCCCGACTACAATATTCTCCTTGCCCTATGGGAAGCACCCGCCCACCGCCTGCGCATGGGTGAACTGGCCGACCGCGTCGTCTACTCCCCGTCGCGCGTCACCTACCTGGTCTCCAACCTTTCTCGCGATGGCTGGGTCGAACGCATTGCGTCCAAGGTTGATCGACGTGGCTATGATGCATGCCTGACCACGCAAGGAATCCAAACTGTGCTTGCTGCCACAGAGTTGCATCAACAGACGGTCAGCGAGTACCTACTGGACGGGATGACGGACAGCGACATTGACGCAATTGCAAGGGTTTTCTCAACCTTGGACTCCCGTCTGAAGGGTGAAAAAGTCGAGTCCTAGTTTCAATTGGCGCACGCCGCCCGCGGTGTGTTAAGCTTCTACTCGCTTGCGGATCGCAGCGGTTCGCATCGCTCACCTGCGCGGGTGGCGGAATAGGCAGACGCGCTAGCTTGAGGTGCTAGTCCTCATTTAACGAGGGTGGGGGTTCAAGTCCCCCTCCGCGCACGACATACCCCGGGGCCGAAAGGCTCCGGGGTTTTCCATATCGCCGAACAGGAGAAACCGTGCGTATTGATATGTGGCTCGACACGTGCGACCCGTGGAGTTACCTGGGACTGCGACACCTGCGCGCGGCCATAGCCAGTTGTGATCACGGCGATAACATCGAGGTCTATCTGCACGCCTACCTGCTCGACCCTGACCTGGAGGTCGCCGCTGAAACGCCGCGCATCGTTGCCCTCGTCGAATCCGGCGCAGCAAGCCTGGACGAGATCCGCGAGGCTGACGAGCGCATGTGCGCGCTCGGTGCCCGCGAAGGCATTCGTTTCAACTTCGACTCCTTGATAATCGCGCCCACGTCGCGTGCGCACCGCGTGATCGCCGCCGCCCACGACGGCGATATTGACGCGTACACGGTCGCCGGGCCGAATTCGCTCCATCTCAAAGTTGCCGAGGCCATCATGCGCGCTCACTTCGAGATGGGTCTGGACGTGTCCAACCCCGAGGTGCTCATCGGCTGCGCTCAGGACATCGGCATGTCCGCTCACTTGGCGGCCCTGGCGCTGGGTGAAGAGGAATGGGCTTCGAAGGTCTATTCCGACTATCAGATGGCGCTGCACATGGGGGTAACAGCCGTCCCCACCTACGTGCTGAACTCTCAGTTCCTCGTTGATGGCCACCAGACCGTCACAGCATTTTCCAACATCCTGGCCACTGCCTGGGATAACGCGAGAAAGGACCGCTCATGAGCGATAAAGACACCCAAGCCTCGGCCCCTACGGCTGCACCCAGCCCAATGGAACTAGTCATGCAGTTCCACCACACCTACTCCGTGCCCATCCGTCCTGTTACAGACCCAACACTGGACTATGAACGCATGACGATGCGTATGAGCCTGATTGCAGAGGAGTTCGCCGAACTCATGGGGGCTGTTTACGGCCCGCGCGCCCGCAAAATTATCGAAACTGCGACGAGGCAGGCGCTGGCGGCTGATGACGGCGAACGTGATCTCATCGAGTCGGCGGACGCCCTTGCTGACTTGGTCTACGTTATCTACGGCATGGCCATCGAGTCTGGCATAGACCTGGACTCAGTCTTGGCTGAGGTGCAGGCATCGAACCTGTCCAAGCTCATGCCTGACGGATCTGTCAAGCTGCGCGAGGATGGCAAGGTTCTCAAGGGGCCCAACTTTTTCCAGCCCAACATTGCGCGCGGACTAGGCCTGACGACAGACAAGAATTCACTCGAAGCGGACTAAAGTCCCTATCGCGCGCATTTGTAGGCGTGAGGTGACACAATAGACGCCGTCCGTTCAAAAGGAGGAATGTCATGGCACGCGTCGCAGTCATCGGCGGAGGATATGGGGGTGTCACGGTCGCCAAGGGACTCGACCCCCTCGCAGACGTTGTCCTCATTGAACAAAAGGACCAGTTCGTCCATCACGCGGCTGCCCTGCGCGCCGCTGTGGATACCGTGTGGGAACATGCGATCTTCATGCCCTACACGAACCTCCTGAACCGCGGCGAGGTCGTGCGCGGAACCGTTTCCGCCGTGAATGGCACCACGGTCCATGTCTTTGGTCACGATCCCATCGAAGCAGACTATGTTGTCTTCGCCACGGGGTCGACTTACCCCTTCCCGGCCAAGTACTCCTCTTACCGTTCCTCCGTGGCCAAGGCTCGTCTCGAGCAGCTACACGAGAATCTTTCGTGCGCCAGGTCCGTCATGATCGTCGGCGGCGGCACCGTCGGCATCGAGCTAACCGGCGAGTTAGCCAACGCCTTTCCGGGTCTGGACATCACGATCGTCGAGGCCACCAATCAGATCCTGGGTACGCCCGGCTACACCGACGCGCTGCGCAGTGAAATCAGCGAGCAGCTAGCCACCCTCGGCGTCCGCGTCGTGACCGGCTCGGAGCTGGCATACCTGCCGCCGCAGAACGTTGGCGATCTCGCACACTTCATGGTTGAGACCAAGAACGGCGATGTCATCGAGGCTGACCTCTGGTTCCAGTGCTACGGAGCGCGCGCCAACACCGGGTTCCTGATCGGCAGCGAGTACGAATCCCTCCTGCACCCCGATGGGACGATTCGCGTTGAACCCACCATGCAGGTAGCGGGGCACTCCACCGTTTACGCCGTCGGTGACCTGACCGACGTGCGCGAATCCAAGCGTGCGGATGCTGCCCGCCAGCAGGCCCGCGTCGTCATCGCGAACATCACCGCACAGATCGAGGGGGAGACCCCCGATGCACATTACGTGCCCACGAAAGAATGGGTCATCCTTCCCCTCGGACCGAATATGGGTGCCTCGCAGCTACTGGACAGCGATGGGCAGACACGCATCCTGGGTGCCGAGCAGACGGCGGAAATCAAGGGCACGGACCTCATGGTGTCCGTTATTCGTTCACAGCTCAACCTGCCCTGAAAGAGTGTGCGGTCTCACGGTAGACTGGTGGTCATGACTGGAGATGCCCGCCGCGCGCTGACGCGCCTGCTGAACGCATTCGAGAACCACTTCGACATCGCACGCGATGGAGACGAGGCCGACGATGCCGCGCTCGAAGCCGCCGAACTGGCGCTGCGCGACGCCTTTTTCACCTACGACGACATCCTCTTCACCCAGCTGGGCGTGGAGCTCCCCTTCGACA
>NZ_CAUTSL010000011.1:0-52418 GCF_963540955.1 Actinomyces bouchesdurhonensis | reverse complement strand
CGACGCGGTCGAGGCCTCGGCCCACCTGCAGCTCGCGGGCTTCATGACGGTGGGCTTGAACTCTCCCGTCGAGGCCGACGTGCGCGCCGCCTACGCGCAGCTGCGAGGCATCAGGGACGAGGCCGCCGCGCGCCTCGGCGTCGAAGAGGCGGACCTGGCGCTGTCGATGGGCATGAGCCGCGACCTGGAGTGGGCCATCGCTGAGGGCGCGACGATCGTGCGCCTGGGCACAGCTATTTTCGGGGTCCGCCGCGCCTGAGCGGATCGCTCGTTCGTACCGGCGCGCCGCCCGGTAGGATTGTCCCCATGATGACCGTTGTCGCTGGAATGTCCGCGGCGATCCTCGCGCTCGCCCCAATCACCAACCCGATCGGTGGTCTCGCGGCGTTTGCGGGACTCACCGCCGGTGATTCTCCGGCGGCGGTGCGCTCGCAGGCGTGGAAGACCGGCATCTACGTGTTCGCGATCCTGGCGGTCTTCGCTGTCAGTGGATCGCTCATCATGCGTTTCTTCGGCTTCGACCTGCCGTCCCTGCAGATCGCGGGCGGCCTGGTCGTCGCGCACTCGGGCTTCTCGATGCTGGAAAACAAGCGCCGCTCCACCCATGAGGAGGCCCAGCACGCGACGGCCAAGCCGGACGTGTCCTTCTCCCCCATGGCGTTGCCGCTCATCGCGGGCCCCGGCTCGATCGGTGTCGTCATCGCACTGGCCGCCCGCAACACGGCCGTCGGTTTCCACATCGGCATCGTCCTCGGGATCGCGGTGACGGCCGCCCTCATCGCGGCGCTGCTGCGCTACGGCACTCCCTGGATCGACAAGCTGGGCGCCACCGGCGTCGGCGCGATCGTACGCATCATGGGCTTCCTGATCCTCGTCATCGGCGTCGAGCTCATCATCCACGGGGTACGCGCACTCCAGCTCTTCTAAGCGAAAGCCCGCCCCGGCCTCATTGCGCGCCATACCCCAATGTCGCACGTAATTCCCCTCCGATCCATTCCGCGAATTGTCTTGTTTCGTTGCTATTTCAAGGGTAGATACTAAACAACATAAAAGGTTGACACGGGAATTACGTGCGAAATTTGGGGGCAACCGCGCGGGAACACTAAAGCCCGCCCCGGCCTCGTCGATGAACGAGAGCCGAAGCGGGCCCGGGAACGTCCGGCTCGCGCCAGGCGGCGAAGCGCGCTCAGGGGATGCGGTGCACCCACTCCTCACGCGCGAACTTCGTCTCGCAGCGCTCGCGCGCGACCTCAAGATCCGCCTCGGTGATGGTGCCAACCGTGGCGTTGTACTTCTCCTTGAAGTGGTCGAAGAAAGCCTGGAGGATCTCCTCGCGGGGAAGGCCAGTCTGGGAGCGCATAGGGTCCACGCGCTTGACGGCACTGCGGGTGCCCTTGTCGCGGATCTTCTCCATGCCGATGCGCAGGACCTCGTTCATCTTGATGGCGTCGATATCGTAGGCCATGGTCACGTGGTGGACCATGTAGCCGTTCGCCCAGCGCTTCTGCGCGGCGCCGCCGATCTTGCCGTACTCGGAGGCGATGTCGTTGAGCGGCACGTACGTGGCTTTGATGCCCAGCTTGTCGAGGACCTCCATGACCCACTGATCCAGGTACGGGTAGGCCTGCTCGAAGCTCATTCCCTCCACCAGGGCGGTGGGGATGACCAGCGAGTAGGTGATGCAGTTGCCGGGCTCCATGAACATGGCGCCGCCGCCGGTGACGCGCCGCGACACGGTGATGCCGTAGCGCTCGACCCCGTCCTGTTGGATTTCGTTCTGGTAGGACTGGAAGGAGCCAATGACGACCTGCGGGCCGTTCCACTCCCACAGGCGCATGAAGGGCTTGCGGCGCCCCGCGGCCACGTCTTCGACCAGGGTTTCGTCCATGGCGACGTTGATCATCGGGTCGACGACGGGGCCGTGGATGACGTCGAAATCGATGTCGTCCCACGACAGGGCGGCGCCCAGCGCGCGGCGCACGGCGATGCCGACGGCCTCGGGGGTCACGCCCATGAGGGTGTCACCCTCGTGGAGAGCACCGGCGACGCGCGCGGCCAGATCCTTCGCGCTCGACGAGGCCGGGGCCCCTTCGAGGGACGAGGTGATCCGGGTGAGCGCGTCGTCGGGATCGAGGAAGAAATCGCCGGACACGCTCACGCGCGCGAGGCGTTCCTCCTCCACGTCGGTGTCGACGACGACGAGTTTTCCTCCGGGGACTTTATACTCTCCGTGCATGCCCACGATTGTAGGCGCCCCGCTCACGCCCAGTCGGGCAGGACGCGCACGCCGCCCTTGTCGGCGGAGGCGGCGAGCATACCGTAGACGCGCAGGGCGTCGGAGACCTTGCGGGGGCGAGGCTTGGAGGGCTTCCACGGGGCGGCGCCCTTTTCGGCGCGGCGGCGCTGAAGCTCCTCGTCGCTCACGTTCGCGCGCAGGACGCGGTTGTTGACGTCGATTTCGATCTCGTCGCCGGTGCGCACGAGGCCGATCGCGCCGCCGGCCGCGGCCTCGGGCGAGATGTGACCGAGGGAGATGCCCGACGTGCCGCCGGAGAAGCGGCCGTCGGTGATGAGCGCGCACTTCTTGCCCAGGCCCAGGCCCTTGAGGTAGGAGGTCGGGTAGAGCATTTCCTGCATGCCGGGGCCGCCCTTGGGGCCCTCGTACAAGATGACGACGACGTCGCCTTCGGTGACCTGCTTGCTGAGGATGGCCTCGACGGCTTCCTCCTGGGATTCGACGACGAAGGCCTTGCCGACGAAGTGGAAGAGGGACTCGTCGATGCCGGCGGACTTGATGATCGCGCCGTTGGCGGCGATGTTGCCGTAGAGGACCGCCAGGCCGCCGTCCTTCGTGTAGGCGTGGTCGACGGAGCGGATGCAGCCGGCCTCAGAGTCGGTGTCGAGGGACTCGAAGAGGTTGGCGGTCGAGAAGGCCTGGGTGGTGCGCACGCCGCCGGGGGCGGCGAGGAAGCGGTGCTTGGCCTCGTCGGTGGCGGTCCCCCTGCGCACGTCCCACGCGCCCAGCCAGTTCTCCAGGTTGTCGGAGTGGACGGAGTGGACGTCGCGGTGGAGCAGGCCCGCGCGGTCGAGCTCGCCGAGCAGGGCGGGGATGCCGCCGGCGCGGTGGACGTGCTCGATGTGGTAGGTCGTGGAGTTGGGGGCGACCTTGCACAGGCAGGGCACGCGGCGCGAGATCGCGTCGATGTCGTCGAGCGTGAAGTCGACGCCGGCCTCGTGGGCGATGGCGAGGATGTGCAGGACGGTGTTGGTGGAGCCGCCCATGGCCACGTCCAGGCTCATGGCGTTCTCGAAGGCTTCCTTGGTGGCGATGGAGCGCGGCAGGACGGAGTCGTCCTCGTTGTCGTAGTAGGCGCGGCACATGTCGACGATGCGCGTGCCGGCCTCGGTGAAGAGCTTCTTGCGTTCGATCTGGGTGGCCAGGGTGGTGCCGTTGCCGGGCAGGGCCAGGCCGATGGCCTCGTTGAGGCAGTTCATGGAGTTCGCGGTGAACATGCCGGCGCAGGAGCCGCAGGTGGGGCACGCGTTGGCTTCGACGGTCGCGAGCTGGTTGTCGCTGACGGAGTCGTCGACGGCCATGACCATGGCGTCGATGAGGTCGAGGCGGTGCTCGACGACGCCCTCGACAGCGGCGCCGGACTCCATGGGGCCACCGGAGACGAAGATGGTGGGGATGTTCAGGCGCATGGCGGCCAGGAGCATGCCGGGGGTGATCTTGTCGCAGTTGGAGATGCACACGAGGGCGTCGGCGCGGTGCGCGTTGACCATGGTTTCGACGCAGTCGGCGATGAGGTCGCGGCTGGGCAGGGAGTAGAGCATGCCGTCGTGGCCCATGGCGATGCCGTCGTCGACGGCGATCGTGTTGAATTCCTTGGCGACGCCGCCGGCCGCTTCGATGGCTCCGGCGACGAGGTCGCCCATGTTCTTCAGGTGCACGTGGCCGGGCACGAACTGGGTGTAGGAGTTGGCGATGGCGATGATCGGCTTGCCGAAGTCGCCGTCCTTCATGCCGGTGGCGCGCCACAGGGCGCGAGCTCCGGCCATGTTGCGGCCTTGGGTGGATGTTGCCGAGCGCAGCGGGCGACTCATGATGTGCCTTTCTTTTGCCTTGTAATGAGTCAACAGTAGGAGTGTGAGCGTCGCGTTTCCGTGCGGGTTTCGTCTCATGGACGAGGCCGGGGCTCAGGTCGGGTGGTTTTCGCGCGGTATTCCGTGGGCTGTGGCGAGCGGTGCTGTGTGTCAGAGGATGGACGCTTGCGTGCTGTGTGCGTGGGAAAACGCAAGGGGTATGTGCATGAAATAGCACGCAATCGTCCGAGTGGTTGATTACATTGGTCACGGATCGGACAATCGCCTTCGTCGCCAAGGCGCGAACCGTAGGCTGAAGGCACAGAAAAGAGAAAGGACTGCGATGACGATTCGCACCACTCATGTTGGTTCCCTGCCCCGTACCCCCGAGTTACTTGACGCAAATCGTGCGCGCCGCGAAGGTTCTCTCGACGAAGCTGATTTCGCGTCGCTGCTGCAGGATCAGGTTGACGGCGTCGTCAAGCGTCAGACTGAGATCGGCCTGGATATTGTCAATGACGGCGAGTACGGCCATGCGATGATCGACACGGTTGATTACGGCGCGTGGTGGACCTATTCCTTCTCCCGTTTCGGCGGGCTGTCCTTTGAGGACGTACAGCGTTTCGACGTGCGTCCCCCGGCTGGCCGCGATGGGCGCCTGTCCTTCTCGTCGTTTGCGCAGCGCCGCGACTGGCAGCGTTTCGCGGACGCGTACGGCGACCCGGATTCGGGCATTCACATTGCGAACCGCAACCCGATTGCGTTCCCGACGATCACGGGCGAGCTGACCTACATCGGCGCCGAGGCCGTGGAGCGCGACATAGCGGGCACGAAGCACGCGCTGGAGGCAGCGGGCAAGCTCGTGTCCGACGGTTTCGTGGCGGCGATTTCGCCGGGTTCGGCTGCTCGCGTGGCCAACGCGTTCTACGAGGACGACGAGGCCGTGGTGTGGGCGTGCGCGGATGTGCTGCGCGAGGAGTACAAGCGCATTACGGACGCGGGCCTGACGGTGCAGATTGATGCGCCGGATATCGCGGAGGGCTGGGATCAGATGAACCCGGAGCCGTCCGTTGAGGATTACCGCGCGTTCTCGCGCGTGCGTATTGACGCGCTGAACCACGCGCTGGAGGGCATTGACCCGGATCTGGTTCGTTTCCACGTGTGCTGGGGTTCGTGGCACGGCCCACACACGACGGATATTGCGTTCAAGGACATCGTGGATCTGGCCCTGCTGGTCAACGCGAACGGCCTGACGTTCGAGGCGGCGAACGCTCGCCACGCGCACGAGTGGACGATCTGGCGGGACACCCCGCTGCCCGAGGGCAAGTACCTGATCCCGGGCGTGGTGTCACACTCGACGAACGTCGTGGAACACCCAGAGCTGGTTGCTCAGCGCATCCGCCAGTTCGCGGACATTGTGGGCGACGAACGCGTCGTGGCGTCGACGGACTGCGGCCTGGGCGGTCGCATCTACCCGTCGATTGCGTGGGCGAAGCTGGAGGCGCTGGCGCAGGGCGCTCGTCTCGCGTCGAAGTGATCGCCTGATTGCTGGCCTGGGGCGCGCGGGGTGGATCTTTGTCCGCCCCGCGCGCTTTTTCAGGGTTTTTTCAGGTGACTTTCCATGTTTTTTGAGCTTCGCCTCACACAATATAGCGTGTGCCGCAGCCCCTGTTTCCGGGTCGGCCTGCCGCGGTGGGGATCGCACGCCGCGTCGGGTTCCGGGACCGGGGGCTGGTGTGCGTCCGATGCTTCTACTCCGTTAATACAAATGCCCCCTGTTTGTCGTCGTCACTGGCCGATGGGTACGTAGATGGGTACGTAAGGGTGATCGCGACTACAATTGGCGTATGAGCGTCCTCGTGATTCAAAACGACCCGATTGTTCCGGTGGGTCAGCTGTCCGCCTTCCTCGGCGGTCACGAGGTGGTGCGCGCGTGGGAAAATACCAAATACCTTCACGATCAGGCCGTCGCTACCCTGCCGGATGCCCTGATTCTGCTCGGCGGGCGCGCTAACGCCTACGACGACGAGGCGTGGCCGTGGCTGGAAGACGAGCGTGAACTCGTGCGCCGCTGCGTACGCGCGAACGTGCGCGTCCTCGGTATCTGTTTGGGGGCCCAGCTGATCGCAGCCACCTTCGGCGGGCGCGTCAGCGTCGCGGATCCTTGCGGCCCCGAATACGGGGTCATCTCCCTTACCTGGGGTACAAACGATCAAGCGGGCGGGGGTGGAGCCGTCCCCTTACGCATGGCCTTGGCGTCGACCCACACGGTCTTCGCCGATCATGGCGACGCCATCGTCGAGCTCCCTCGCGGAGCGCGCGAGTGGGCACGCTCAGACAAGTACACGCAGATTTTCTCCTTCGGTAGCGCGCTCGGTGTCCAGTTCCACCCAGAGGTCACGCGCGAAACCGCAACCGTGTGGGCGCAGAACAACGACGAGGTTGACACCGAGGACATCGTGGCGGGTTACGACGCCCACGAGGGGGAGCTGGCGGATACCTGTAAGACGCTGGCCGACTGGGTCAGCGGCATCTTCTGACATACACAGAATCGCAGTGCGGGCGCCCCCACGCGGCGCCCGCACTGCGATTGACAGTCGGGTCTCATCGCAGCGAGCGAAACTGAGACCCAATTTTTAGTTTAAGCGAATATTCAGGAACATGAAGGCTTTGTCAGGAACCAAGACCATCACGTGGATAGGCTTGACAACGAGGGTCGCCGTAGCGTCGTCTCAGCGCGTCATATTCCGATCAGGGGGCACCGACCTGCACGAATGAACCGGTGCCGTACGCCCACACGCGACGTTCGGCTGCCGAAACAAAAACGGCCTGCCCGCGCGACAGCCCCACTGCCTGTCCCCCCTGTTCCTCGCTCACGTGCAGGGTCACTGAGCCGGAGGTCGCGATAATAATGCGCGGTCCCTCTCCGGGCACCAGAACCTCGTCTACACGCGACGCGTGCGTGCCTGGCGCCAACGTCGTCACGGACAGCTCGAATTCCTGGGCGGGCGCCAGGAAACGATCCGTCGTCGCCGAAGGATGCTCGGGGGCCACGCGCACGGGCGGCAACGCTGAGAACTCGGTAATCTCCACGAGCTGTGCGGAATCCACGTACTTTCGGGTCAGGCCCGCGCGCACGACGTTGTCGGAGGAGGCCATGACCTCGATGCCCAGGCCTGACTGGTAGGCGTGGATCTGGAGCGGCGGAATGTAGACGGCCTCGCCGGGGCGCAGCGACACCGGGTTCATGAGGAAGGCGACGATGATGCCCGGGTCACCCGGGTGTTTCTCCCCTAGGACGCTCACGAGCGTGTCTGTGCGCGGCGAGGGTGAGTCCCCCGAAGCGAGGCGCGCGCGGCACGAGGCCACGAACTCGGCAATGCGCTCGGGCGTCGCCGGGGAATCCTCGTCAAAGAGCCAGGTTGCCAAGGAACGCAGGCCTCCGCGCACGGTCGAGAGCTTCAAGCGGTGGCGCAAGCGCTCAGCCAACTCCCCCTCTAGGCCAACCAGGAGCTCACGCGCCTTGCGCGGCACGCGGAAGCCCACAAGCGCACTGAACTCCGTGAGCGCGTAAATCATCTCCGGCTTGTGGTTCATATCCCTGTACACGCGGCGCGGATCCGTGCGTTCAATCCCGAGGACCTCTTCGCGCAGGTAGCCCTCGCGCGCAATCTCCTTCGTCGGATGCACCTGCAGGGACAGAGTTTGCGCGGGCGCAATAATTTTCGCCAGGTAGGGCAACGTCGAACCGAATGCGTAGAGCAGGCCACCTCCCAGCGCATGCTTGGGATCGACGTCGATAAAGTCGGCGAGTGTGTCACCGTCCGTCAGCAGCGTCGGCCCGTCCGGGTGAGTACCGAACCACACCTCCGACACCGGTTCGTCCCCGGCGGCGGCGCCCAAGAACTCCGGAATCGCGTTCGTGGACCCCCACGCGTCAGCTTTCGTCCAGCCGATCAATCTTTCCATAGGGTGAATCCTATCGGTATCGGACTCGCAAAGAGGCGAGGCGCGAGGCCGTGGCACTATTCCCGCGCCCACGCGGCTTTCAGGCGCTAGGTTGGGCGTCGGTTTCGCGTGCTTCGAGCATGGCGAGTGCGCCGCCACACGCGTGCAGCTCGGCGTAGGTACCGGTTTCCACGACGCGGCCCGCGTCCATGACAATGATCAGGTCGGCGTCGCGCACGGCACTGATACGGTGGGCGATCTCGACGATGGTGCGGCCCTTCGCGACGCGGGCGATGCCCTCGCGTACGCGCGCCTCGGTGACCGGGTCAACCTGGCTCGTGGCCTCGTCGAGGACGTAGATGGGCGCGTCGCGCAGGAGCGCGCGTGCCAGGGCCAGGCGCTGACGCTGGCCGCCCGAGAGGCGCTCGCCCATGTCGCCAACCACCGTGTCCAGGCCCTCTTTCTCCGTGGCCAGCCAGTCGGTGAGGTCCACGGCCTCCAGCGCGCGCTCCAGGTCCTCCTCGCTCGCCTGTGGGGCTGCGAGGAGCAGGTTGGCGCGCAGGGTGTCGTTGAACAGGTAGGGGCGTTGGGGAGCGGAGGCGACCACGGTGCGCAGGTCATGCAAGGATACGTCGGCGATGTTCGTTCCGCCGATGCTAACGGCACCGGAAGCGGGGTCCCACGTGCGCGTGATGAGCGAGGCCAGGGTGGACTTGCCGGACCCGGAAGCTCCCACAATCGCGGCGTGCGTGCCCGCAGGGATGTGGATATTGACGCCCTCCAGGACCGTGGGAGCGGGCGCAGGCGCGGTCTCATCCGTCGGGTAAGCGAAGCTGACGCCGGTGATGTCGATGTCGCCGGGCGTCAGGGGCTTGGGATCTGCCGGGTCCGCTACGACGGGCGCGCGGTCAGTGATCGCGAAAACGCGGGCGGCGGACGCGAAAGCTTGGTCCAGGTCGGCTGCGAACTCTTCAACCGCGAGGACCGGACCGAAAGCCCCCAAAGCGATGCCGATGGCGAGACCCGCCTGCGGCAACGTCAGCGTACCGGCGTGCACGCCCGAGCCCGCCACCATGGCGACGGTGACGATTCCGATTCCAACGGCGGCCTGTTTGAGGCCTCGGCGCAGAGCGATCCAGCGGCCCTGAGTGCCAAGGCTAGCGTCGATGCGCGCTTCAATCTGGTCCATTTCGGCCTCGCGGCGGCCTTGCGCGCCGAACGCCAAGACTTCTCGCACGCCCTGCACCGAGTCGGTCACGTGGGCAGCGATGGCGCCGCGAGCCTCGCGCAGCTCGCGGGCAGCGCGAGCGGTCAAACCCGACCCCAGGAATGGGATAACGACACCAACGGTGAGCAGGAAGGGAGCCAGCACGACAGCTGTCGTCCAGGAGACGACCGAACCCATCCACACGACGGTGAGGACCGGCACGATGAAGGCCGTCGTGACAGGAGCGAGGGTGTGGGCGAAGAAAACCTCGACGCGGTCGATGTCTTTTGTCACGCGGTTCATAATGTCGCCCGAATCCAGGCGATCCGTTACGGCAGGAGCCTGAGGTTCAAGCTGGTCGTAGAAATAGTTGCGCAGCATCGCCAGGGAGTGGAAGGCAACGAAGTGACCGGCGAACTGCTCGAGGTAGCGGGCTGCGCCTTTCAAGAGACTCAGACTCACGGCACACGCGATGATGAAGGGAATGGACCAGGCGCTGGTGCCGGTAGCCAGGCTCGCCACGGCCCAGCCGCCCAGCGCGAACAGGCCAATGCCGATCAGCAGAAAGACGATGCGCGCGGCGATTGAGAGAGCCAATGGGGCCAGCACTCGGCGCGTAATCGATAGGAGTCGAAGGGACAGCTTCCAGCGGGTCATCGGATCGTTCCTTCCTGGAGTGTTGCGACACGGTCGGCGTCCTTTATCGTCGCGTCTCGGTGGGAGATCGTCAGGGTCGTGCGCCCGGCGCACACCGAATCGAGGGACGCCAGGATTTCACGCTCGGAGGCAAGATCCACGTGCGCGGTTGGTTCATCCAGGATCATGATCGACGCGTTCTTCAAGAAGGCGCGGGCGATCGCGATGCGCTGCGCCTCGCCGCCGGACACGGCCAGGCCTCGGGCGCCCACGCGGGCGTCGAGGCCTCCGGGCAGGGAGTCGACAAACTCGCCCAGGTGTGCTGCGCGCAGAGCTTCGATGAGTTGGTCGTCGGTGGCAGTGGGTGCAGCCAGGAGGAGGTTGTCGCGCAGGGTACCGGAGAAGAGATAGGTGGTCTGTTCGACGACGGCGCTCTGGGCGCGTACCCACGACAGGGGCGCGGTAGCCAGATCCACGCCGTTGAGGCTCACCTGTCCGCGCGTGGGTCGCAGGAATCCTTGCAGGAGTGCGGAGATCGTGGATTTGCCGGCGCCGGAGGGTCCAGCCAAGGCGACGTGCTCGCCCGGGTTCACTGTCAGGTTCGCGTCGCGCAGGACGGGGGTGTCCTTGGTGTAGGAGAAGGACACCTCAGACAGGTCGATCTCCCCGGGGGCGGAAGGGATCGCGGGGATGCTGACGCCCTTTGCATCCGCAACGGGCGGGGTCTGCGCGATGAACTTCTTGATTTCCTTGTTGGCTGCGATGCCTCCCATGCCGATGTAGAAGAACTGGCCGATGCGGTCCAGCGGGTCGAGCATGATGGAGGACAGGAGCACGAGGCAAAGAGCACCTCCGATGCTCACGGCTCCCTGCTCGTAGCGGATGAGGGCTAGTGCGATCGCTCCGGTGATCATGCCGAGAGAGAAGACAGAGTCAATGACGAGAAGGATCAGCTGGTTGCCAGCCAGGTAGCTCATGACTTTCGAGCGTACTTCTTCGGCTGCCTGCGCCAGTCGCTGACCCATGTCCTTGCCTGCGTTCATGAGGGCAAGGTCACCCAAGCCCTGAATCGCATCGAGTTCTTTAGCAGCGAGTTGGCGCGAGGCGCCCCGGTAGCGATCGGACACCGGCTTAAAAGCGTGACGGAAACCCAAGACGCATACCGCAACCAGAGGAATCGCAGTAGCTAGAAGAGCCCCAGAGATAGGATCGAGCGCGAGTGCAACGACGATGACAACGAGGATCGGTATGGTGAGGGACGCGATCATGGGGGCCAGGAAAATTCCTTTATAGGCGGCCACACGCTCCACGCCATCGGTGGCCGAGTTGACGACGCGGCCCGCACGCTCGTTGGTGCGCTGCGTCGGCCCCAGGGCGAAGACCTGACGGATCATCGTGTGCCGCAGACTTGGCTCCAGTTCTTTCATGGCGGTCGCGCCGAACGCACTGACAAGCCACGCGAAGAAACCGGAGGCCAGTGCGCCCGCCAGAGCGAGCCACCACGTCGACCAGGCGCGACCGCCCACGACATCGTCGATGCCCCAGCCGATCGTCAGGTAGGCGAGCGCCAGGCATAGGGCCGCCGCCCACGAGCAGACGACAATGATCGCGCGTTTCATAGTTCTCCTATCACCACGACACACACGTGCATGTAAAGAAGGATACCCTTACTTTGGTTCTGACACTACCGTCACGAAGGTGGCGCCTGACGAAAATGAGACGGCTTGACACAGCTACGGCCTCGTCGATGGACGAGGCCGTAGCTAGGGGATGCGATCAGGCTCAGGCCAGGCGGTACGTCCAGCCGTAGGGATCCTCCGCGCGGCCCCACTGGATGTCGGTCAGACGCTTGTGAATCTGGCGGGTCTTGTCCCCCACCTCAATCTCCACGTCAAAGTCGTCGCCAGCCAGGCGCGTGATCGGGGTGACCACGGCGGCCGTGCCACAGGCGAAGACCTCGGCAACAGCGCCCGAACGGATCCCGTCCACGACCTCGGACAGGGCGATCTTCTCCTCGCGCACGTCTACGCCCTGGTCGCGCAGCATGCGCAGGATCGCGCTGCGGGTGCCGCCCTCGAGGATGACTCCGGTGAGCCCGGGGGTGCGGATAGTGCCGTCGGCCATGACGACGAACATGTTCATGCCGCCCAGCTCCTCGAGGTACTTGCCCTCGTACGTGTCCAGGAAGCAGACCTGAGAGAAGCCCTTGGCCTCGGCCTGGATCTGGGGCAGCAGGGAGGCCGCGTAGTTGCCGCCCGCCTTGGCGCTGCCGGTGCCGCCGGGGCCGGCGCGGTGGTACTCGCGCTCCACCCAGATGGCCACGCCCGACAGGCCGCCCTTGAAGTAGGGACCCGACGGCGAGCCGATGACGTAGTAGTCGACAACGCCCGCGGGATGCACGCCCACGAACTCCTCGGATGCAAACATGAAGGGACGCAGGTAGAGGGAGGAGCCATCGACGTCGGGCACCCACTTGACGTCCGTGCGCACGTAATCAACGAGGGAGGCCACGAAGTCCTCGCGGCTCAGCTCGGGCAGCGCCAGGCGGCGCGCGGAGTGGTTCAGGCGCGCAGCATTGTAGCCGGGGCGGAACGTCCACACGGACCCATCCTCACGCTTGTAGGCCTTGATGCCCTCAAACACGGACTGGCAGTAGTGGAAGACGGATGTTCCGGGGGTCAGATTGAGCGGACCGTACGGGATGACTTCGCGGTCGCTCCAGCCTCCCTCGCGCGTCCAGCGCATGTGGGCCATGTGATCCGTGAACTTCTTACCGAAGGCCAGGGTCGACATGATCTCGTTGTACTCTTCCGGCGTCGCCGGGTAAGGGTTGTGGGTCACTGGAAAACGACCGGCCAGCTTGTCGGCGCTGGGCAGGGCCAGGTCGCCGGCGGCCTCAAGCTCCGTGGGGGTGTGCTGCGTCGATGCCATGAGGTCTCCTCTGATGGTTTTTCACGAATATGGTGCCAGAATATGCCCGCGATTCACACCGAGGCCGATTGGTTTCGGCATGTGACCCACTCCCCCACCTGCTGTGGACGTTCTCACCCCAAGGAAGACTCATTCGTAGTGGGTCCACATGCGCAAGACGCGGACGGTGCGCTCTTCTTCGAACACCTCGTAGACGAGCCTGTACTGAATGTTAATTCTGCGCGAATACATCCCGGCGAGGTCGCCCACGAGGCGCTCGTAGCGGGGAGGCGTCGCGAACGGGTCCTTAGTCAGGACCTCGATGAGGGCCTGAGCTTTCGTCTTCAGGCCGCTGGCGGAGAGCTTCTTCGCGTCCTTCGCGGCCTGTTTGGAGAAAACGAGCCGCCACATCGCTACCACTCCACGTCATCGAGTGCGTCGTCGAGGTCTTCGCGAGCGGCTTCCTTCAGACTGTCCGTCATTCCGGGAATCCCCTGCAGGTACAGGGTTTCCTGAATCGCGGACCAGTCGTCCTCGCCGATGAGAACGGCGTTTCTGCGACGTCCGGTGATCGTGATCGGGGTTGACTCCTCATTCACGGTGTCGATGAGCCGATACAGGTTCGAGCGCGCGGCGGTAGCACTGACAGCAGTCATGATGTCCCTTTCCACCACCATCATAACGTACGCTTTCACGCACGCATAGTCTGTGCGCAGCGATACTGTTGAAAGGATACGATCAACGCATGACGACTCTGCCTGACTCCCTCGCCTGTGCCCTGCCCTCCCGCGAGCGCCGCTCCCCCGGCCTGGAGCTTCAAGACGGGCGCTGGACGGCAGCCGCGAAGTCGGGCCTGTACGTCTTCGGCGCCGAGGCCTCGTCCGGTGACGGGCACCCCTCCCCGGAGCACTTCCCCTGGTACGACGTCGCGCGGGCACGCTGGGAGGCCGAGGGTTCTCTCTTCGCCCTGGAGTGGGTGGATCCGGCCCGCACTCCCCTGGCCGGACGCACCCATGGCGACCCGTCGGACTTCATGCGACATGCGAGCGAATACGTCAACCGGTCGATCGTCCTACACTCCCAGGTGGAGGTCAGCAACGGGACGACGGTGACGGCGTGGGTGCGCCGCGGACCCGAGGGTCTCTTCTCCGTCCTGACGGCCGACGGCGCACTGGACGAGGCCGGTCAGCGCGAGGCGGACGCCCTGGAGGCTCGCGTGCGCGACGCGGTCGGTCTGGATTAGTCGACGAGGCCGTGGCACCCGCCCGGGGGCGCGCCCTCGGGCGCTCCGTCACAGATAACGACGGGACCCATCCGCTCCGGATAGGTCCCGTCTGCGTTCCCGGGTGCTCGCCCGGAATCAGTGAACGATGAACACTCGCTCGAAGGGGTCGACGGACAGGCCCTGCTCGAGGATCGTCCGGCTCCACTCGCGCGCGCTGAACAGGGAGTGATCGCGGTAGTTGCCGCAGGAGTACACGTCCGTGCCCGGAACGTCCTCCCAGGTCACCTCCTCGGCGATGGCGTGCAGCGACGAAGCGATGGCGGCCGTCACCTCACGGACGGAGGGGGTGCCCCACATGATGAGGTGGAAGCCCGTGCGGCAGCCGAACGGCGAGCAGTCGATGACGCCGTCGATGCGGTCGCGCAGCAGGGATGCGAGGAGGTGCTCGATGGTGTGCAGACCAGAGGTCGGGATATCGCCGCTGTTAGGCTGGACGAAGCGCACGTCGAAATTCGAAATCTGGTCGCCCTTCGGGCCGACCTCGACGTTGATGAGGCGCACGTAGGGCGCCTTCACGGCGGTATGGTCCAGGGTGAAGCTCTCCACTTCTGCCATGAGTTAGTCCCTTTCGGTGTAGTTTTGCCTGCGTTGCTCCAGACGCATGAGCGACCGGAAGACCTCAGAATACTGCGGGTCCTCCTCATTCATGCGCGACAGGGCCGCACGTGTTTCACCTAACTGCCTGGTCAGGTCCATGCGCACCATCGCGGCGACGACGCCGCGACAATAGGAACGCACGTCCCCCTCGCCCGCAACTGGTAGCGGATTGACTGCCAGCTCCGTGACCGACGGAGCGATAAACTCCCCCGCCGCCTCCAAGATAACCTGCACGAAGTGGCGCGACGCCGCCAGGGTCGCGTTCTCTCCCGGGCCGAAGTGGGCCTCGGCCTGACGCATCATCTGCGTGAACGCATCCAGGCCGCCGGCCGCGCGGATCGCGTCGTGGACGGCGCGGTGCGTGGGTACCGTGAAGGACTGGCCGTCCAGCTCCTCAAAGCCGGAGCCGACGACGTAGAGCGGGTGCTGGAGGACGGCCTCGAGGGCCTGACGCTCGACGCGGGTCACCGGATCCTCGGGCCCCCTGCGCGCGGGCGCGGCCACGGGGCGGCCCGCACCCGCCATCTCGATCTCACCCGGGCGAGGCCCCGGCGCGATGACCTCGACGCGGCCCGCCGCCCGAATCGCCTGCTCAACCGTGCCCATGTCCATGCCGAGCCACCCGGCAAGTGAACGCGTGTACTCGGCGCGCAGCGCACGGTCCTTGATGTGCGCGACGATTCCGGCCGAGGCCCTCAAGCCCTGGACGCGCCCCTCGGCGCTGCGCAGATCCATCTGAGACAGGACGGAGCGGATCGCGAACTCGAAAAGGGGGATGCGCGAGTTCACCAGATCGACGATCGCCTGGTTACCCTCGGCCAGGCGCAGGTCGCAGGGATCCTGCCCGCCCGGGGCGACCGCCACGAATGTCTGTGCCGCGAAATTCTGGTCTTCCCCGTAGGCGCGCAGCGCCGCCTTGCGCCCGGCACTGTCCCCATCGAAGGTGAAAATCACCTCGGAGCCGTGCGCGCGCCCGCTCGACAAGACGACGCCGGCCGCCGGGTCCGCGTGGTCGCCCAGCAGGCGCCGGATGATACGCACGTGCTCGGAACCGAACGCCGTGCCACACGTCGCCACCGCGTTCGTCACCCCCGCGACGTGTGCGGCCATGACGTCCGTGTACCCCTCGACGATGACGACCCGATGGTCCGTCACGATCGACTTTTTCGCCAGGTCCAACCCGTACAGCAGCTGCGACTTCTTGTAGATGGGCGTCTCGGGAGTATTCAGGTACTTGGGCGACTCCTTGTCGGCGTCGTCCAGTCGGCGCGCGCCAAACCCCACCGTCGCACCCGTAATATCGCGGATCGGCCACACCAGTCGGCCGCGGAAACGATCGTAGATGCCGCGGCTGCCCTGCGACCCCAGGCCCGCGATCTGGATCTCCTGATCCGTGAAGCCCTTGGAGCGCAGGTGGCGCGTCAGCGAATCCCACGAGGCCGGGGCATAGCCGACCCCGAAATGCTCACACATCGCCTGGTTAAAGCCGCGCTCAGCCAGGAACGTGCGCCCCCTGTGAGCCTCCTTGCTGCCCAGCTGCTTGCAGTAGAACTCTTCGGCCACGCGATGAGCGTCCAGGAGCCGCTGGCGCTTGCCCGGCTCCTCCGTGCGCACCCGCGTCCCGCCCTCCTCGTAGTGGAGGGTGATCCCCGCCTTCTGCGCGAGCATCTCCACGGCCTCGGTGAACGGCAGGTGGTCGATCTTTTGCACGAAGGAGATGACGTCGCCGCTCTCACCGCACCCGAAACAGTGAAACATGCCCAGGTGGGGGCGCACGTTGAAGGAGGGCGTGCGCTCGTCATGGAACGGGCACAGGCCCTTGAGGGAACCGATGCCAGCGGGTCGCAGCGCTACGTGCTCGCCGATGATCTCGTCGATCTTGATCACGCTACGTACCGCTTCGATGTCGTCCTTGCGAATCAAACCCGCCATGTCTTCAGTCTACCGACGCCCACCCGCGTCTGCGTCCGATCACGCTCAGAGCTGCGAAGACAGCATGCCACACCAGCGGGCGTGCCACGCCGACGCCGACACATCCGTGAGCGCCGCGACCTGATCGATGACGGCGCGCAGGCGCACCCCGTCGTCCGATGCTGCCCGCCACTGCGCGGCGAACACCGGCTCCAGGGCGTCCGCCCCGGCCTCGTACAGGGCGTCGACGAGGTCGGCCAAGAGCGTGCGCTGCTGGTAGTACACCGGCTCGCTCTCGCGCGGACTCATAACGTAGTGGACGGCCATGCCCTTGAGGATCTGGATCTCGGCACGCACCTCGCGAGGCACCACCAGGTCCGCGCGGTAGCGGCCCAGCGGCTCGTCCCCGAAGGTCTCGCGCGTCGCCGCCACCGTCGCCGAGCAGAAGCGCCCGATCAGCTCGCTCGTCGCGTCCTTCAGCCGGGCGAGGGACGCGTAGGAGCCGTCGAAGGAGCGCAGCCACACGCTCATGTGCACGATGCGCTCAAGGGCATCCTCCAGGTCCGAGCGCGCCACCGCGGGCCCGTACCAGTCCAGCGTGGAGGCGACGACAGCCGCGCAGTGCTCGTCGTCGAAAAGATCAGCGGGGTCAAGCTTGCGGGTCGCGACCGCGTCCTCCATGTCGTGCACCGAGTAGGCGATGTCGTCCGACAGATCCATGATCTGGGCCTCCAGGCAGCGCCGCCCCGCAGGCGCGCCCTGGCGCATCCACGCGAACACGGGCGCGTCGTCCGGATAGACCGAGAACTTGCGCGTCGACTTGGCCAGGTCAGGGCCGCCGGACTTGACCCACGGGTACTTACAGATCGCGTCCAGCGTCGCGCGCGACAGGTTCAGGCCCGCTGGCACGCCGCCCGGCCCGATCACCTTCGGCTCCAGGCGGGTCACGACGCGCAGGGTCTGGGCGTTGCCCTCGAACCCGCCGATCGAGGCGGCCGCCGCGTCCAGGGCGCGCTCGCCGTTATGCCCAAAGGGGGGATGCCCGAGGTCGTGGGACAGGCAGGCGGCATCCACGACATCCGGGTCAGCCCCCAGTTCCTTTCCTAGCTCGCGCCCCACCTGGGCGACCTCCAGGGAGTGAGTCAGCCGCGTTCGCACGAAATCATCCGAAATCGGGCCCAGGACCTGCGTCTTTTCACCCAGGCGACGCAGCGCGGACGAATGCAGGATGCGTGCCCGGTCGCGCTCGAACTCCGTGCGGGCCGAGGACTTGTGCTCCTCGGGCACCCAGCGCTCGGAATCGGCCCTGCTGTACGGAACCGCCGCATCAGTGCCGTCCACGCCTGGAATTACCACAGAAAACTCATTCACGAGGCCATGTTACGTGCCTCGCCGCCCGCTGGCCGCACAGTCTACTGGAACGACATCAAGGCCTCGTCACTGAAAGTAATTGAAACGAGTCGAGCTATTTCTGTGAGATACCCCGTCGGAACTTTCCTCGATTGCTCAAACATGCTAAATGTCGGATGTCGCATTCAGCGTCGAATCTCATCCACGGAAGGAGTCCCCCGTGTCCAACACGGCACAGGAAATCCTCGATGCGGTCGGTGGTCCCGGCAACATCACTCACTTTACCCACTGCGCGACGCGGCTACGCTTTGAGCTGCGCGACGCATCTATTATCGATAAGGACAGGGTCGAGGCCATCGACGGCGTTCTCGGAGCCGTCCCCCAGTCCGGCGACCGCTACCAGATCGTCATCGGCGGCGCCGTCCAGTCGGTCTTCAACGAGATCAACAACCTGCCTTCAATGAAGTCGGGCGCCACGGCCTCGAACGACGACGTCAAGGCCGCCGCCCGCGCGAAGGCACGCGGTAAGAACGCCATCGTCGACGCCTTCTTCGAGTACCTCTCCGACTCGTTCCGCCCCCTCCTGCCCGTCCTCCTCGGCGCGTCCCTGATCCTGGCGTTCCTGGCTGTCCTCGACGCCCTGCACATCGTCGACACCCGCGCGGAGACCATCCCCGCGTGGCTGGGCTACGTGAACTCCATGTGGCGCGCGGTCTTCTACTTCCTGCCCGCCATGGTCGCCTACAACGCCTCCAAGAAGCTGGACATCGACCCCTGGGTCGGCACGGCCGTCATCCTGTCGCTGCTCACCCCCAACTTCATCGGTCTGACGAACACCAAAAACTTCGCAAGCACCACCTGCATCCAGCTCGTCGAAGGCAGGGACGACATGCTGCAATGCACTGCCCACATCGAGAATGTTCCGCTGATCGGAACCCTCTCCCTGCCTCTGCCCGACTACGGCGGCCAGGTCTTCGTGCCGCTGCTGATGGTGCCGCTCCTGGCCCTGGTTTATAAGGGCCTGAAGAAGATCGTTCCTTCGAACGTCCAGATGGTGTTCGTCCCCTTCTTCTCCTTCATCATCATCATGCCGATCACCGCCTTCCTCATCGGCCCCCTGTCGATCTGGATCGGTAACGGCCTGGGCGCCGGCCTGGCCTGGCTCAACCACAACGCCCCCATCGTCTTCGCGATCATCATCCCGATCATCTACCCCTTCCTGGTGCCCCTCGGCCTGCACTGGCCGCTCAACGCCCTGCAGCTGGCCAACATCGCCTCGACGGGTTCGGACTTCATCCAGGGCCCCATGGGCGCGTGGAACTTCGCGTGCTTCGGCGCCACGGCCGGCGTTCTCTTCCTGTCGATCCGCGACCGCGACACCGACATGCGTCAGACGGCGTCCGGCGCCCTGGCCGCGGGCCTCTTCGGCGGCATCTCCGAGCCGTCACTGTACGGCATCCACCTGCGTTTCAAGCGCATCTACCCGCTCATGCTCACCGGCTGTGTCGTCGGCGGTCTGGTCATCGGCATCGGTGGCGGCGCCACCACGAACACCTTCGTGTTCACGTCGCTGCTGACGATCCCGGTCTTCACCCCCATGGCCGTCTACGGTCTGGGCATCCTGGCAGCGTTCACTACTGCTTTCCTGATGGTCGTCTTCTTCGACTACCGCACGAAGGAGCAGAAAGCTGAGGCTCGCGCGAAGAAGGAAGCCATGAAGGCCGGCGTCTCCGCCGCCCCCGCCTCGGCTCCCGCCGTCGCTCCCGCAGCTGAGGCCGCCCCGGCTCCCGCGTTTAGCGACGAGGCGAAGGCCGACCTGACGCTGTCGGCCCCCATGGAGGGCGAGCTGATCGCGCTCTCGGACGTGGCGGACGAGGCCTTCTCCTCCGGCGCGCTCGGCCCCGGCGTTGCCGTCTCCCCCGCCGCTCACGCGGTCGTCGTCGCCCCCTGCGACGGCAAGGTGACGGTCGCCTTCCCGACCGGCCACGCCTACGGCCTCAAGTCCGCCTCCGGCGTGCAGGTGCTCATCCACATCGGTATGGACACGGTCAAGCTGGACGGCAAGGGCTTCACGCCCCGCGTCTCGAAGGGCGACATCGTCAAGCGTGGCGATGTCCTTGCCGAGGTCGATTGGGACGTCATCCGCGAGGCCGGCTACGACACCATCACCCCGATGGTCGTGACGAACAAGAAGAAGTTCGGCGAGATCACCCCCGCCGCTCCCGGCCCGGTCACCATCGGCCAGACCGTTGTGACGGTGGCTCCCAAGGAGGCGTGAGCGTCCCGGTATCTCACTGACGCTGTGGGGGTGGGCCGCAAGGCCCGCCCCCACACGTGTATCTGCCGGGTGTTCAACCGACGCCGACGCGCACACGCGTGTATAGAACATGCCGTCTCGCTGGAGTCCGGGTGCGACCCCATTGCATGGTTCCCCAACAACGTCGCACGTAATTTCCCTGTCAACCTTTCATACATTGAAATAGGGTCGTTGCAATTCCAACGTTTGTGCGTCATATCGAAAACTGACCCGGGGAAATTATGTGCAACTTTTGGGGGAGGCACCCGAGGTGTGTGCCGGAGGTCCACCCGGACAGGACCCCATTGCATGGTTCCCCAACAATGTCGCACGTAATTCCCCTGTCAACCTTTCACACATTGAAATAGCGGCATTGCAATTCCAACGTTTGTGCGTCATATCGAAAACTGACCCGGGGAAATTATGTGCAACTTTTGGGGGAGGCACCCGAGGTGTGTGCCGGAGGTCCGCGCCCCGGCTCCGCACCCCGGCCTCGGGCGACACCCCGGAACAGGTCGAGAAACTCTAGGCCTCGGAGCCTTCAACGATGTCGAGGACCGCGCGCACCTGCTCGATGGTGAACTGTCCGGGGGCGCTCCCCTCGGCACCGGGCAGGGTCGCAAACGTCGCAGCCGATCCGAGGGCGGAGCCGACCAGGCGCGTGGGTGCGCCGTGCTGCCCCATCGCGATGCCGATGACGGGCCGATCGTAGGCATCATGCGCCCACGCCTGCGCGCCGAGCACGCGAGCCGCGTCCGTGGCGCTGTGGGCCATGCACGCGAACTTCAGAACATCGGCGCCCGCGTAGTTCATGTCGGCCAACACCTCGGCGAGTTGGTCATCACTGGGAGTGGCCTCGAAGTCGTGGAAGGAGGCGACGGCGACGGCGCCGGCTGCGTGCACCCGCTCGATCAGGGTGTGGGCTCCGTCGCGCGAGATCTCGACGTCGACGCCGCCCACCAGGGGCGCGAGGTCGGTCACGAGGGCGCAGTACTCCTCGTCGTCCAGGAAGGCCTCCCCGCCCTCGACGGAAGTGCGGATGGTGGCCAGGACGGGCAGCGGCGAAGCGTCCGCGACGTAGCGGGCCATGCGCACCAGGTCGTCAGCGACTTCGCTGGCGGCGACGAAGTGCGATCCCACCAGGGAGGCCAGGTATGTGTCGGCTCGCCATTCGACGATGTCGGCGCAGCAGGAGGCCAGGGCGCCGACCTGCTCGGCGAGCGAGTGCGCGTCCCCGCAGACGGGGACGATCACCTGGGTTCGCGCGCCGAGCGTCGCTTTCTTGGCGGCTCGCCCGATGGTGACGAGGCTAGGGGCAGGGTCGGGGTCGGGCGCAGATGAGTGAGGCATGATTCCTTCGCTTAGTATCCGATTTCAGCCAGGTGCAGGCGTGAGCGCTCCGCATCTGTCAGGTAGGGGTGGTCCAGCCAGCCGTCGGGCAGGTGGGGGGTCTTTTCGCCGCCGGCACGCCCGCGCGGTCCGCGTGCGGCGGGCGGAAACGCTTGGTCGAGGTCGAGGTCGGCGAGGCGCTCGTGGAGCTCTTGGAGGGTGGAGACCATGGACAGGGCGTGGCGCTGGGGGCCGCCGACGGCGAATCCGCGCAGGTACCATCCGATGTGTTTGCGCATCTCGCGCAGTGCGCGCCCCTCGTCGCCCTGGTCGACGACGCACCAGGCGGCGTGGCGTTCGATGACGGAGACAACCTCGGCCAGGCTGGGGCCCGGCGGGATCGTCCCACCGTGGTAGGCGGCGACAATGTCGCGGAAGATCCAGGGGCGCCCCTGGGCTCCGCGCCCGACGCTGATGCCGTCGCACCCAGTGCGCTCGAGCATGGCCAGGGCGTCGGCGGCCTCGAAGACGTCGCCGTTACCGAAGACGGGGATGTCGAGCAGGTCTTTGAGGCGCGCGATCTCGTCCCAGTGGGCGTGTCCCGCGTAGTGCTGGTTCTGGGTGCGCGCGTGCAGGGTGAGGGCGGCGGCGCCGAGCTTTTGCGCAGCCAGGGCGGCGTCGGTCGCGGTCTCGTGTTCGGCGTCGATGCCGATGCGGATCTTCACGGTCACGGGGATCTCGCGCCCGGCGCGCTCCCCGGCCTCGTTTGAGGCGCGCACGACGGCACCCACGAGGTCGGTGAACAGGTCGCGCTTCCAGGGCAGGGCCGCTCCCCCGCCCTTCTTCGTCACCTTGGGGACGGGGCACCCGAAGTTCAGGTCGATGTGGTCGGTGAGGTCGCGCTCGACGAGCATCGTCGCGGCGCGGGCCATGACGGCGGGGTTGACGCCGTAGAGCTGCAGGGAGCGCACGCGCTCGGCGGGGTCGGGGCGCACCATGTCCCAGGTGCGTTCGTTTTCTTCGATGAGGGCGCGGCTGGTCACCATCTCGGTGACGTACAGGCCGGCGGGCGCGTCCACGCGTGGGATGGCGACGTGGCGCGGTTCGCCTGCGCCATCGCGCGGGTACTGAGGGGACGAGGCCGGAGCCCCCTCCCCCGACTCGGCCGCCCAGGAGGGGATGCCGGTGGGTCGCAGGTGGTCGGGCAGGCCCGACTCGCCCATGATGCGGCACAGGCGTCGGAAGGGCACGTCCGTCACCCCGGCCATGGGGGCCAGGACGACGGGTGTCCACAGGCGCAGCGGCCCCACGCGAAGAGGGGCCGCTGCGGACGAGGAGGCTATGGACAAATCAGCAGCCCAGGCGTTCGACCAGGTACGACTTGACCGTCTCGAGCGGGATGCGCACCTGCTCCATCGTGTCACGCTCGCGGATGGTGACGGCGTGGTCCTCGATCGAGTCGAAGTCGTAGGTGATGCAGAAGGGTGTGCCGATCTCGTCCTGGCGGCGGTAGCGGCGTCCCACGGCGCCGGCGTCGTCGTAGTCGACGTTCCAGATGCCGCGCAGCTCGTCGGCCAGCTCCTGGGCGGGGCCGGTCAGCTCGGGCTTGCGGGACAGGGGCAGGACGGCAGCCTTGACGGGGGCCAGGCGCGGGTCCAGCTTGAGCACGACGCGCTTGTCGACGCCGCCCTTGGCGTTGGGGGCCTCGTCCTCGTGGTAGGCCTCGATGAGGAAGGCCATGAGGGAACGGGTCAGGCCCGCGGAGGGCTCGATGACGTAGGGGGTCCAGCGTTCCTTGGTGTTCGGGTCGAAGTAGTCGAGCTTCGCGCCGGAGGCCTCGGAGTGCACGGTCAGGTCGTAGTCGGTGCGGTTGGCGATGCCTTCGAGCTCGCCCCACTCGCTGCCCTGGAAACCGAAGCGGTATTCCAGGTCGACGGTGCGCTTGGAGTAGTGGGAGAGCTTCTCCTTGGGGTGCTCGTACTCGCGCAGGTTCTCCGGGTCGATGCCCAGATCCACGTACCAGGCCTTGCGGTAGTCGATCCAGTACTGGTGCCATTCCTCATCGGTGCCGGGCTCGCAGAAGAACTCGAGTTCCATCTGCTCGAACTCGCGGGTACGGAAGATGAAGTTGCCGGGCGTGATCTCGTTGCGGAAGGACTTGCCGATCTGGCCGATGCCGAACGGCGGCTTCTTGCGCGCGGCGTTCATGACGTTCGCGTAGTTGATGAAGATGCCCTGGGCGGTCTCGGGGCGCAGGTAGTGCAGGCCGGCCTCGTCGTCGACGGGGCCCAGGTAGGTCTTGAGCAGGCCGGAGAAGGCGCGGGGCTCGGTCCACTGGCCGCGCACGCCGCAGGTCGGGCAGGCGAGGTCGGCGGTGGTCAGGGAGGACTCTTCGACGCCCTTCTTTTCGGCGAGCTCTTCGATGAGCTGATCCTCGCGGGCGCGCTTGTGGCAGTTGAGGCACTCGATGAGCGGGTCGGTGAAGGCCTTGACGTGGCCGGAGGCGACCCACACTTCGCGCGGGAGGATGACGGAGGAGTCCAGGCCGACGACGTCGGCGCGGCGGCGGACCATGGCGTTCCACCAGGCGCGCTTGATGTTTTCCTTCAGTTCCACGCCGAGCGGGCCGTAGTCCCACGCGGAGCGGGTGCCACCGTAGATGTCACCGCAGGGGAAGACGAAGCCGCGGCGCTTGGCCAGGCTGATCACGTTGTCGAGGCGGGAGGGTCCCTTAGCCACTTGTCACTCCTTGAGTATTTGGGGCACGACTGGCTGTCGTGTCGCCATCGATACTAGTCGATAACTACTGCGTGGGGCTGTGTCGCACCGCTTGGGCGCCCATGGATCCCACCACAGGGTGCGCGCGGCTGGCACGAAGGAGCCCCGGCCTCGTTGAGTTGGCCTCGCCCCACGAGATTCCTGATCACCGCGTGGGATGCCAGCACACCGGTCGTACACTCGGCGACCTGTATTCGGGGCGCCGAGACTGGAAGCCTGCTCACCCCTGCGGCGCCCTCGCCCACGATCGACACGACACTCAGCCCAGTGTTCAGGATGGCCCTTCGGCGCGCTTCTCCCGGCGTGCACGCGGATAGGTTGAGTGTTCGCGGCCCATGTGGCGGCGATCGTGACTTCTCCCGGCGCGCACGCGGATAGGTTGTGAACATCCGGATAGGTTGTGAACATCCGGATAAGTTATGAGCATCCGGATAAGTTATGAGCATCCGGATAGGTTATTAACCTATCCACATCTTCGTAACCTATCCACATGCGCGCGAGTAGGCCCGGTCAGGCCGGCCAGCATAGTGACGACGGCTCGCCACGCAGGCCACAAACCCATCGAGACTTCACCCCGGTGTCTATAACGTTCAATGTCGCGCTCTCACGGGACACCGATCACGCTGAGGACCTTCCGACATCACACCATGACGGATGACGAGACGGCCGTACACAGGGCACGATGAGGTAAGCATTTCATCCAGACAAACACGAACGCATCAAAGGGCGTTTTTCCGCGCAGCAAAGCCAAAATGTCAACACCCAGCAGCACGATACGCCCTCATTATTGGCGGCCACTACTGTCAGCGTCGACCTGCGACACCAGCGAGCCTCACCACCGTTCTACCCGCAACGCACCCGGTCTGATAACCCGAGAAGGAGCCCCGGCCTCGTCCATGGGAGCGGGGACGAGGCCGGGGCCGGGTCGGGGGGTCATGTTCCCCGGGCGGAACGGACGTTCAGTTGAGGCGGCGCAGGCGGCCCGTGAGGGTCAGGCGCCATCCGGCGGCGGCGACTGCGAGAGTGATCAGGCCGAGGAGCCAGAAGGCGGGGTGCATCGGGGGAAGGTAGCCGGACTTGTGAACGAGCGTGAGGACCAGCCAGGTGAACGGACCGGCTATGCCAGCCAGGCCCAGCACAGTCGCCACGATAATGCCGAGGGCGACCATCCACGGGCCTCTACCATGGCGCGAGGCCGCACCGATCAGGCGTCCGGCCCCGTCGCAGGCGATCCAGGCGGCCACCACAAAGAGCCACGAGTCCACTCCGAGGGGGTACTCGAGGCTCCCCAGAAAGAAGATGTGCGACTGAGTCAGGGCGAGCACCCACCAGATCACACTGGCGATGGCGATAACGACGGCACTGTGCACGTAGGTCGAGCGTGCCAGGGTGCGGCGCGACGCGCCGCTCAGAGACGCCGCCCGCAGGTACGTCGTCGTCGTGATGATCTGTGCAATGAGGAGGTAGATGCCCGTCGAGAAGGCGGCGTTGACGGCGGCCTGATCGACGTGCCCCGAGAAGTCATCGGAGGTCGCATACATGATGGCGCTCACCGTGGAGTTAATGAGAAATTGACCGACGACAACCGAGGCGTACACTCCGAAAGCGAATCGCCAGTCGACCATTCCAAGTCGCCAGATCGAGGGCTGAGAGGAAACAGTGGGTGCGGTGCTCATTGGTCGTTCTCCTGGATGAGGTAGGCGAAGGCGTCCTGGAAAGAACAGGGCGATGCGCTAAGACTATGGGCGGCAAGATCAGCCTCGGTGATGGAGGCGCCACGCAGGTCCACGACGATCTCTCGCGTGGAGCCGAGCTCGCGGCTGGCGATGACGGCGAGGGCCGGGCGCTCTCCGAGGAAGCGCTCGACGTCGGAGGCGTGGCCCGTGACGGAGGTGACGCGGGCGGTGAAGTCGTCGACGCTCTCGTGAGCGAGGAGCTCGCTCTTCTTCAAGACGATGACGTCTTCGGCGACCTTCTCGAGTTCAGAGACCATGTGCGAGGAGATGAGGAAGCGGCGCTGCGGGCGCTTTCCCTCCATGACCTCCGCCGCCAGGGTGAGGACCTCCTCGTAGAGGGCGTATCGGGTGGGCACGTCCAGGGGCGCTTGGATCTCGTCGAGGAGGGTGAGGGGCGCGCCCGAGGCCAGGGCGATCGCGCCGGCGAAGACAGCTGCTTGGCCTGTGGAGAGCTTGCCGAGGGTCTTGCGGCGTTGGACCGGCAGGCTGAAGCTCTCGACATAGTGGGCGAAGAGAGCCTCGTCCCAGGTCGGGCGCAGACGGGCATATTGGACCAGGATAGTTGCGGGGACATCGTCGAGGTCTCGGCTGGACGAGGCCATGATCGAGCCGGTGAGCAGGTCGTCGGCACTGGCCTGGGTACCGTCGATGGAGATGCTCCCCGAGGTGGGGACCATCAGGCCGCCGAGGATCTGCATGAGCGTCGTCTTGCCCGAGCCGTTGGGGCCGACGAGGGCGGTGACGGTGGCGTCCCCTAGGGTGAGCGAGACATCGCGCAGCGCCGCCTCACTCTCTCCCGGATACGTGTAACTGATGGAGTTGAGGGTGATCATGAGTTGTCCTTGGCGGTCGTGTCGGCGCTGTAGGCGCGGACGTGGTCGATGATGGCGTCGAGGTCGAGGCCCAGGGCCAGGCCCGCTTCGACGGCGGGGTTGAGGGTCTCCTCCACGTAGGACGCGAGCCCGTCGGCCACGAGCGCGCGACGGGCTCCTTCGGCGACGAACATGCCGATGCCGCGTCGCTTTTCGACGAGCCCTTCATCGACGAGGATCGCGAAGGCCTTGCCGACGGTGGCCGGATTGATGCGGTAGGTCGCGGAGTATTCCGTGGTGGAGGTGAGCTGGTCCCCGGCGCGCAGGGCGCCGCGCAGGATCTGCGCGCGGATGTCGTCGGCGATCTGCAGGTAGATCGGGATCCCCGAGATGAATGTGGGTGCCATGCGCAAGTCCTCCGGCTTCAGTGGTTCATTACATGACTAATGAACCATAGAACCAGTTAACCTGTCAAGCGGTCTCACCACACGAACCTCGCATTCCTCCCCCCGTGCCCACACCACCCCTGCCCACGCCCACCACAACGAACCCGCTCCCCCAAAAAAGTCGCACGTAATTCCCCTCGGTCAGTTTTCAACACCGTCCATAAACGTTGCAATTCCAACGACAACATTTCAATATTTGAAAGGTTTACATGGGAATTACGTGCGACATTGTTGGGGAACCATGCACACCCCTAAAAGTCGCACGTAATTCCCCTCGGTCAGTTTTCGACACAGCTCACAAACGTTGCAATTCCAACGACTCAATTTTAATGTTTGAAAGGTTTACATGGGAATTACGTGCGACATTGTTAGTGAACCATACACACCCCTAAAAGTCGCACATAATTCCCCCTGGTCAGTTTTTGACACAGCTCACAAACGTTGCAATTCCAACGACTCAATTTAAATGTTTGAAAGGTTTACATGGGAATTACGTGCGACATTGTTGGGGAACTATGCCCGCAATGCCCGCAATGCTCGCGATGCCCCTGATGTCGGGATTCACGTCAACTGGCCGCCCCACGCACCCCCGAACACAGCCCACCCCACACAGCACCCCGCGCACGCTGCCCGCCCCACGCAGCGCCCCGCGCACGCTGCCCGCCCCACGCAGCGCCCCGCGCACGCTGCCCGCCCCACATACAAAGAACCCCGGCCTCGTCCCACGGGGATAGGGGACGAGGCCAGGGCCGGGTCAGAGCGTCAGCGCAGGCGCGCTCACTCCTTGACAGCGCCGGCGGTCAGACCGGACACAATGTACTTCTGCAGGTACTGGAACAACAGGATCACAGGGACAGCCGCAATCACAGAGCCGGCGGCGAAGATACCCCACGGGGCAGTACGCGAGTCAGCGGCCCACATGTACATGCCGACAGCCAGCGTGAACTGACTCTGATCCTGCAGGACGACCTTCGCGATCACGAAGTCACCAAGCGAGGAGATAAAGCTCAGCAGACCGACGACCGCCAGAACCGGGCGAACCAGCGGCATAATGATCGTCCAGAAGGTCTGAGCGTGCGTCGCACCATCAATCATGGCTGCTTCGTCCAGCGAACGCGGAATCGAGTTGAAGAAACCATAAAGCAGGAAGGTGTTCGACCCAAGCGCGCCGCCCAAGTAGACGCAGATAAGACCCAGCTTCGAGTTCAGGCCCAGCACCGGGAAAATGTCCTGAATTCCCAAAAGGAGCAGGAAGAGAGCCACAAAAGCCAACATCTGCGGGAACATCTGCACCAGCAGCAAGCCGGTAAGGGTCGCTCGACGGCCCTTGAAACGGAAGCGGCTGAACGCATACGCGGCTGCTGCACCCATGAGGACAGTACCAATAGCTGTAGCCGTCGAAACAATCAGAGAGTTGAGAACCCACGACCAGTAAGCCGAGTACTTACCCGAACCCAGGGCAGCAAAGTTATCAAAAGAGATCTTCTCAAACAGGCTATTTGAACCCGTCAGCGTCGCGTTAGGATTCAGAGAGACCGACAGAACGTACAGCAAGGGAATGATGCAGTAGACGATGGTCACGATGGCGACGATGTGTCGCCAGCCAACCTCAGCCCACCAGCGCCCACCACTCAGGGACGACGAACGGTACGTAGGAGGCATCGCACCGTGCCCGTAGGCGGCAGCGCGGTATTGATTGGCCACTGTTGTATTACTGCGCATCACAGCTCCTCAAGTGTCTTGGTCTGGCGGAAACCGAGCCACGCGATCACGCCAACGACGATGAAGATGATGATCGACATGGCCGAGGCCAGGCCGTAGTCCGCGGAACCCGAATCGATCGCGATCTTGTAGACCATGGAGATCAGGATGTCGGTCTGGCCAACATCCAAACCCCGATAGTTCGGTCCACCCTTGGTCAGCATGTAGATCAGCGAGAAATTATTGAAGTTGAACGCGAAGGAAGCAATCAACAGCGGCACGGTCGACTGCAGGACAAGGGGCAGCTTAATGGACCACACAGTGCGCAGGCCCGAAGCACCGTCGATCTTCGCGGCTTCCTCAACGTCGCTCGGCAGGGACTGCAAGGCGCCCAGGCAGACGAGGAACATGTAGGGGAAACCCAGCCACAGATTGACACCCAGGATCGACACTTTCGCCAGAAGCGGATCGGCAAGCCACGGAACTTTCGTACCACCGAGGAACACGTTGTTGACGAAGCCGAACTCCTCATTGAGCATGCCCTTCCACACCAGCGTAGCCAAGAAGGCCGGGAAAGCATAAGGAAGGATCATCAGCGACTGATAGATCTTGCGGCCCTTAATGCGCTTGTCCGAGAAAACAAGACCGAGGATCAGACCGAGCGCGAAGGTGGAGAGAACGGACACTGCGGCGAAGACGAAGGACCAGACAAGCGCCTTCAGGAAGGGACCCGCCAGATCGCCGCGCGTGAACATGTTTCGGTAGTTGTCAAAACCGACGAAGACACGCCAACCCGGATCGATCGCGTTACCGTCGGCATCAACGTAGGCGCCGATCTTGTCGTTCGCTGTGTACACGACACCCGTTTCGACATCCGTCAGCGTATCGGCAGCTGCATCGTACGTTTTGTTGTACTTCACCTCGTAGGCACTCGTACCGTCATCGGTTTTGTAGCTGCCATCGTTGACGTCCTGAGAAACCTGGACCCTCAGCTTAGCGACTTCAGTCTGCACATCAGGCTTGAGGATGTCAGCGATCGTGAGGACTTTGTAGCCTGCGACCTCCGTGATCATGCCCGCGGCGCACTTTCCCTGGACGTCGTGCATCGGGGTATGTTCGGTGCCCACCTGGACGGCATCCGTCTCGCAATCAGCGATGGCCAGCCCGTAGCCTGATGCATCCTCGACGACCGCGGCCGGCATGGTCTTGGCGCCGGGGGCACGCTCTTCGGCCGCAATCAGGATCGAGTGAAGTGCGTCTTCCTTAGTCGAGTTGTGTCCATTGCCGTAGTTCGTGAAGGACACGTAACCCGTATACCCCATAACGAACACCTGGTAGATAAGCAGAAACACCATGCCGGGAACAAGGTACTTCGCGGGGATCATCCGCTTCGAGAAGTACACCCAGTTCAGGGCAAGGAGCAGCACGACCAGGACGGCGAGCACGGCCCACGACTCAACCATGTAGGCGGTGAACATGCCGTACAGCCCCAGGGCGTCGATCAGCATCATCAGGATGAGCTTTGCGAAGAAACCGGGCCTGGTCACTTCGCTCGCATGCGAGGCCTTAGGCCTCGCCTTCTTGTTTTCTGTAGCCTTCGCTGGCTCAGACATCGTTTCCTCCACACGCGCGCGTTCGCGCACCTTTGCAGCGTACCGCCCATCGGCGGGTAAAGAGTTGACACCGTGGTGCTGTGACACCCACAGGCGCCGGTGGCCCGGTTGGTGGTGTTCGCCCGTCACGCTGGACGGGCGAACACCACCACCGTATGGCGTTGAGGTCAGTGACTATGAGCGGGAAGGGTAGTCTCCGCTCCGGCCACCTCACTTAGCGGCAATCGAACTCTCGACGTTGCCGATCATCGTGGCCCAACCCTCATCGGGGGTCTCGGTGCCAGAAACGATGTTGGCCTCGGTCTGGCCCCAGAAGTTCCAGACCTTGTTCATCGCCGGGATGGCCGGAGCAAGCGCACCGGACTCGGCGACCTTCGAGAAGTCCTTGATGTCCTGGTCATCCGAACCGGAGGCGACCGACGGCATCGCAGATGCGCGACCGCCGAGCTTCTGCATCTCAGTCTGGGCCTCGGGGGTGGCCAGGTAGTTGAAGAACTGCTTGGCAGCCAGGGTGTTGGTGGACTTGGCGCTCTGGTAGAACATCTGGACACCAACGAAGGGCTGCGCGGCCTGCGAGCCGGCGGCGGGGACGGGCAGGACAGAGACGTCCATTCCGGCCGAGCGGAAGGCAGCGACGTTCCAGGGGCCGGTCACCGTGTAGGCTGCCGCACCATCAAGGAACTTCTGTTTAGCGACGTCACCGTCGATGGACGTCGAGAGGATGCCCGCATCGCCCTGGGCCTTGAGCCATTTGGCGAAGTCGGTGCCGCCGGAGCCGCCCATGGCTAGATCGGAGGTGTATTCACCCGCATCGTTGGTCTTGAAGACGGGGGCACCGAAAGAAGTCTGGAAGCCGTAGAAGTGGTACGGGTCGCCCTTATCACCCATCTGGATAATGAAGGGGTACTGAGCACCGGAGGTCTTGCCGGATGCAATCATGTCGTCGAAGGTGGTGGGGGTGTCCTTGGTAAGCGCGTTGTTGCGCACCAGGGCGACGGACTCGACGGCGTAGGGAACGCCGTATGTCTTGCCATCGTAGGTGACGGCTTTGAGAGCAACATCAGAGAAGTTCGACGCGCTTTCGCCCAGGTCAACGGGAGCAACAACACCGTTGGCAACGAACGAACCGAGCTTATCGTGTGCCATCACGATCAGGTCCGGGCCATTACCGGTGGGGACCTGCGTGGTGAACTCGGTGTCCATGTCAGTCTGGGACTTCTGTACGACGTTCACAGCCACGTTCGTGGCTTTGGTGAACTCTTCCGCGATGGACTGAACCTGAGTGAAACGGGTGTCGTCTGCCCAGATCGTAAGAGTCGCCGACGCATCACTGCCCTTGTTGGCAGCCGACGAGTTCGACGATGAGGAAGGGGTGGTGTTGCCACTGCAGGCGGCCAGAGCGGTAACCGCCGCAAGGGCACCGAGTGCTGCGATGCCACGTCGCATGTTTACTCCTGTGTTGGTCGGGCCGGTCGCCTCCATCAGCGACCCGCTAGCTATCACTGTAATACGTCCATTTTTGTTTCTGCAACAATTTTTCGAATTGTGGGCAAGCTGTTACATTTGTAGGGTTCTGTCGCACTGACACGCCCAAAGGAGAGTTGAGTCGATGACGAAAAACCGCACGAGTATGGCTGACATTGCCGCCCACGCCGGCGTCTCGACCGCGACAGTATCACGCGTCTTCAATGGCGTGGGACAGGTGTCCACGGACACGCGTCGCAAGGTTCTTACCGCCATTGACGAGCTGGGATACGACCGACCTGCTCCCGAGCGCACCCCAAACACGCCGACGATTGGGGTTATCGTACCGGAACTTACGAACCCAATTTTCGCATCCTTTACCCACCGTCTCCAGGAGGGTGTATCGCGGGCCGGGGGCATCACGCAGATCCGCACACAGACGCCCGGTGCGACCTCTGAGGTCGACCACCTGTCTTCACTTCTTGATCATCGAGTGAGCGGTCTCATCTTTCTCTCCGGTCGACATGCAGACCATTTAGCGGACCTTGGTCCCTACCATGAGCTTTTAGAACGCTCAATCCCATTCGTGACGATTAACGGCACTAGACCTGAAATTCCAGCTCCGGATTTTTCGACGGACGACGCGCTCGGTATCCGCACGGCGGTCGCTCACCTTCACGAGTTGGGCCACACGCGCATCGCCCTGATCACAGGACGCACGCATATCGTTCCAGCGCAGCGCAAGGCGGACGCCTTCACGCTGATCATGGAGGAACTCGTTGGCGAGCGCTCCCCCATCATTGAGGAGACCTTCTACACCTACGAGGCCGCCGCGGCGCGAACGCCCGGCCTCCTCGAACTGGGGGTCACAGCAATTGTCACTGGCTCAGACCTGCAGGCCATCGGCGCCATCGACGCGATCAGGTCGATGGGCCTTTCCGTCCCCGAGGACATCTCGGTCATTGGCTTCGACGACTCCTTCCTCATGTCCCACCTGAGCCCGAGCCTGACCACGATTCACCAGCCGGTTACCTCGATCGTCACCTCGGCCGTGAACACCCTCTTTGGAGCCATGGCCACGCCCGACTACGTTTCAACCCACGCCGATCACCTTTTTCCACCCGACCTGGTCGTGCGCGCAACGACCGCGCCGATCAGCTAGCAACTCCGACCGGCAGGTCCGCGTCGTGAGAATAATTTGACATTGATTCTCATAACTGTGGAGAATGATTCTCATGTCGAAGAGATTCCTCGCCGCCGCCTGTGCGGCCGCCACAGCGCTCGCACTGTCCGCTTGTTCCTCCACCGCTCCCTCGAGTACCAGCGGAGCCAAGGATGGCACCCTGACCGTTATGGCCTCCTTCTATCCCCTGCAGTATCTGGCTGAAAAGATCGGCGGCGAACACGTGACCGTCACCTCGCTGACCCCCGCCGGCGCAGAGCCCCACGACCTCGAACTCTCCCCCAAGACGGTCGACGCCTTGTCCTCCGCGGACGCTGTCATCTACCTCGCTGGCTTCCAAAGCGCGGTCGACGAGGCTATCGAGCAGCAGGCTCCCAAGACCGTCATCGACGTCTCCCCCGCCGTCCAACTGGTGGAAGCAGGTGTCGACGCGAACCACCCCTCCGAGGAGGAGGACGAGGACACCGACGAAACACAGTCCAGCGAGGCCGATGGCCACGAGGACCATCACCACGACATGAGCGCAGACCCGCACTTCTGGCTGGACCCCGTGCGCATGGCAAACGCCGCCACCCTGGTGGGCGACAAGCTCGCCGAAGCCAACCCGGCCAACGCCGAAATGTACAAGACCAACGCCAAGGCCCTCATGGACGAACTCACCTCCCTGGGCAACGACCTCGTCTCCAAGACCTCGACCTGCCAGATCAAGACATTCGTCACCGCACACACTGCCTTCGGCTACCTCGCCGACCGCACCGGCCTGACCCAGGTAGGCATCTCGGGCCTCGACCCCGACTCCTCCCCCTCACCCGCGCGACTCGCCGAGATCAGCCAGATCGCCAAGGACCAGGGCGTGACGACCATCTTCACCGAGGCACTGATCGATCCCAAGATTGCCCAGACCCTGGCCGACGACCTCGGAATCACGACAGCAGTCCTCGATCCGATCGAGTCCCAAACAGATCCCTCCAAGGATTACTCCGGAGTCATGAACGACAACATCAACGCCCTCACGAAAGCGCTCAACTGCCAGTGACATCTGATCCGTCTACGACGCAACACGCGGGTGCCCCACTCTTCGGGGCACCCGCCGTCGTGCGCCTTGATAACCTACACGTCGCGTGGGACACCGACCTGATCCTGCACGGAATCACCCTGACGATCCCCGCCGGACAAACGGTCGCCATCACAGGCTCAAACGGCTCGGGAAAATCTACGACCGTGAAGGCACTCCTGGGCACAGCCCCCATCACGAGCGGCGATGCCCAGCTCTTTGGGCGTTCGATCACCACGCGTCGGCGTGTGCCTTGGAAAAAGATCGGCTACGTGCCCCAACGCATCTCCTCGGGCGGGGCCGTCAGCTCCAGCGCTATCGAGGTCGTGCGCTCCGGCCTGCTCGGGCCTCGTCGCCTGTGGGCGATGCCCGGGGACACGGCCCGCGCGATGGATGCTCTCGAGCGCGTCGGCATGGCCCACCGCGCCCACTCCCCCATGAATATCCTCTCGGGTGGCCAGGCCCAGCGCGTCCTCATCGCGCGCGCCCTCGTGCGCCGCCCCGAGCTGCTCATCATGGACGAGCCGATGGCCGGAATCGACGCCGCCTCCCGTGCGCGCTTGGCCGACATTGTGCGCGACGCGAAGAGCGCGGGAACCACCATCCTGATTGTTTTGCACGAACTCGGTGAGCTCGGCCCCCTCCTGGATCGCGAGCTCCACATCAGCGCCGGCCACATCTCCTACGACGGCACCCCTCACATCGACGACGATCACGAACAGCACCACGGAGGAGGCGACCACTGCCGCTCCTCCGAGTCCACCGCCCTCTCCCAGGGCGACCACGGCCTCGTGAGTGGAATCTGGACAGGAGACACGCATGATTGACGCACTGACCACGCTACTGTCCTCGCCGATGATGCAGCGTTCCCTCCTGGCCGCGCTCATCGTCGGACTGACGGCGCCGATCATCGGGACCTACCTGGTCCACCGCAGACTCGCGATGCTCGGCGACGGCATCGGGCATATCTCCCTGACCGGCGTTGCCCTGGGTTGGCTGGCTGGCGCATTCGCGAACGTGTCCCCGGCGGACTCGTGGGCGGTACCCGGAGCCGTGATCATTTCCCTGCTCGGGGCGATTGCGATCGAATTGGTCCGCCAAAGCGGACGCACCTCTGGCGACACGGCTCTGGCCATGCTCTTTTACGGCGGCATTGCGGGCGGCGTTCTCCTCATTGGACTGGCGGGCGGCACCTCCGCACAGCTCAACTCCTACCTGTTCGGATCGATTTCGACCGTGCGATGGAGCGACATCACGCTCATCACGATCCTCGGCGCGGCCATCGTGATACTCGGCGTGGGGCTGGCCCCCGCGCTCTTCTCGGTCACCAACGACGAGGACTTTGCGCGCTCCACGGGGCTACCCGTGCGCACGCTGTCCCTCCTCATCGCGGTCTTGTCGGCCCTCACGGTCGCAGTCGCGATGCGTGTCGTCGGCTCGCTCCTGGTCAGCGCCCTCATGGTCATCCCCGTTGCGATCGCGCAGCTGGGTGCCCGTTCTTTCCGCTCGACGATGGGTATCGCCATGGTGCTCGGCGTCCTCATCTGCACATGCGGACTCTCCCTGACCTACTTCGTGGATCTGTCGCCCGGCGCGACGATCGTTGTGGGCGCTATCAGCGTCTACGCGATCGGGTTTATGATCAGGGCGGCCCTGGATCGCATACGCAGGGTACGCAGGCTGCGCGTTGCACGCGCCCACAACCAGCACCCCGAGCGGGCGGGGACCCAGTGAGGCACCACAAGGAAGGCAGATCCATGCAACGCATGACCAAGCAGCGTCAGGCAGTCCTCGACGAACTCACGCGCGTCGCTGACTTCCGCTCCGCTCAGCAGATTTTCGAGGACCTGCATTCCCAGGGGCAGCGCGTGGGCCTGGCGACCGTGTACCGTTCATTGCAAGGACTCGCCGAGGACGGGCGCGTTGATACGCTGCGTTCTACCGAAGGCGAGACTCTCTACCGTAACTGCGCGAGCGAGCACCATCACCACCACCTGGTGTGTCGCAAGTGCGGCTTCACGGAGGAGATCGAGCAGTCGCAGATTGAGTCCTGGGTAATGAGCGTGGCGATGACGCACGGGTTTGCTGATGTTGAGCACTCGCTTGAACTCTTCGGCGTGTGCACCCAGTGCCAGATGAAGGCCGCCGAAAGCTAAGGCCTGTTGGCATCACGGGGTAGCGCTCTGCGTTTTTTCGTCGGTATATTAGGATGGGCTTTGTTTGGTTAACCGTCCGCTGGAGGGTTTTGTGTATACCGCAGGAATCAGCAACATGGTCCCGACCTTCGCTCGCGAAGGCATCTGGCTGTTCCCTTTCCTCTTCATGGTTGTCTTGTCCCGCGCACAGATGACCTATTGGCTCGGTCGAGCCGCGGCCTCTGGCGCCGTTCGCGCTTCGGGCCGCTCGGGCTTCCTGGGTGCCATCGCCCGTTGGTTTGAGGGACCGGTTCCACGCAAGGGAGCGGCGTTGCTGGACAAGTGGGGCATCATCGTGATTCCCCTGTGCTTCCTGACGGTTGGGGTCCAGACGGCGGTCAACGCTGGCGCCGGCTTGGTGCGTATGCGTTGGAGCACCTACACGATCGCGATGATTCCCGGTTGCATCCTGTGGGCGCTGCTCTACGGCCTCGGGACGCTTGCGTTGTTTGTCGCGATTCTCCGCGCGGTCGCCGGATCCCCGTGGGCTTGGGCGGCCTTGGGCGTCGTTGTCTGCCTGATCGCAGCGAAGGTGGTGTGGGGGCGCCGCAGGCGCGCAAGCAACGCTCCGTCCCTCCAGCAGGAGCAGGCTTAGGCCTGCGGGACGCGGTCGACTGCTCCGCCGAAGCGGCGGTCTCGCCCTGCGTATTCTTCGAGACACCCCCAGAGTTCTTCGCGGTCGAACGCGGGCCAGGGGGTGTCGACGAACGTCATTTCGGCGTAGGCCATCTGCCAGAGCAGGTAGTTGGACAGGCGTTGTTCCCCGGACGTGCGGATCATGAGATCGACGTCCGGTACGTCGGGCAGGTAGAGGTGGCGTGCGAAGGTTTTTTCGGTGACGCCGCGCGGACTCATGCGTCCCGCTGCCACGGCTTCGGCGATGGACCTTGCAGCGTCGGTCAGCTCCGCGCGCCCCCCGTAGTTGACGCACATGATCAGGTCCAGGGTGTTGCAGTGGGAGGTCGCGCGGTCGGCCTTTTCGAGGGCCTTGATGACGCTTGTCCACAGGCGTGGGCGCCGCCCACTCCAGCGGACGTGCACTCCCCACTCGGCCAACTGGTCGGTGCGTCGCGCGAGCACGTCGGACGCATAGTTCATGATGAAGGAGACTTCGGCGGGTGAGCGCTTCCAGTTTTCGGTGGAGAACGTGTAGACGCTCAGGTAGCGTACGCCCGCATCGATGGCGCCTGCGATGGTGTCCATGAGGGCGTATTCCCCGGCGCGATGTCCCTCGGTGCGCGCGAGGCCCCGGGAGTTTGCCCAACGCCCGTTTCCATCCATGATGAGGGCGACGTGCGCGGGCACTTCTCCCTTCGCGAAGGTGGGGGCGGGAACATGCCACTGGCCGGGGCCGAGGAGAGGGGCTGCAGGGTCTGCGGGGGCACGGTCCATGGGGGTGGGTCGTTGGGTCGTCATGGGTGGGTCCTGTCGATGAGGGTCAGGGAGCGTAGGCGCCTCTCGAGGTGCCATTGAGTGTAGGAGGAGATGAGGCCCGAGGCCTCGGTGCGCGCGTAGGTTTCGCAGCGGTCAGCGTGCGCCCAGTCTCCGCTGAGAAGTTGGCCGAGCAGGTCAACGGTGTCGGGAGCTGGGGAGGACGCGCCGGGAGGGCGGCAGGTGTCGCATACAATTCCGCCATCGGGGATAGAGAAGGATGAGTGGGGGCCGTGTGCGCCGCATGTGGCGCAGTCGAAGCATGAGGGGGCCCAACCTGCGAGTGCAAGGGCACGCAGCGTGTAGGAGGTGCGGATGAGGGTGGGGTCGTGACGTTCGCGCGCGAGCGCATTGAGGGCGCCGATGAGGAGCAGATATTGGGAGTGGGTTCCGTCGTTGGCGTCTGCGGTGAGTCGCTGCGCGGTTTCGACGACGACGGTGGCGGTCAGGTAGAGGTCGTAGTCGGAGGCGATGGCGTCGCCGTATTGGGCGATGGAGGCGACTTGGGTGAGCGTGTCGAGGGTGCGGCCTCGGTGGAGCTGGGCATCGATGACGGAGAAGGGTTCGACGCGGGCGCCGAACTTGGAGGTTGTTTTGCGCACGCCTTTGGCGATGGCGCGAACCTGCCCGTGTTCGGCGGTGAGCAGGGTGATGATGCGGTCAGCTTCGCCCAGTTTGTGGGTGCGCAGGACGATCGCTTCGTCTCGATAGGACTTCATCACGATGCCATTGTGTCACGGGTACGAGGCCGTGGTGGCGTGGGTTTGGTGGCGTCGCGTAGAGCGAAATTTCTTGTGAAGTGTACTGTCACATTCTTCGACAAGTGCATCTGTGGGCGTTGTCAACAAAGTGTGAGAAACTGACAGCGTGGTCGGTCTAACAGCCGACAAGGAGTTTTCGAGTAGATAGTTTTCTCGTAACTGGTTATGGTTTATTCATAACCGTCGAAGGAAGGAAACATATGGCTCCCCCGATTGATGCCCGCGAAAAGCTTGGCACCGCACTGCGCCACGCCCTGAAACAAACACCACTGTCAAAGATCTCTGTCAGCGCACTGACACGCGCTGCTGGAGTCACCCGACAAGCGTTCTACTACCACTTCAATTCCCTGAACGACCTCAATGCTTGGGTTTTTCGCGAGGAAGTCACATCGCGACTGACCACCAGTTCGGGAGAATGGCTTGACGCCGTCGAAGCAACAATGATGTGGATGCATGAACATCGCGACGAAACCGCCGCCGCCATGAAGACGATCGAAGCCAACGACCTGTGGGCTTTCCTCGTCTCGAACGCCCAGGAACTCATCGAGTCCCGCCTGCCCGGCTCAGCCTCGGCCACCGCGCGCGACGTCGTGGCCCAGCATTTCGCCCTGGCCACCGCCGCCCACATGGCCCAGTGGATGCTCTCCGGCCTGGAAGTTAACCCTTCCCTCGCAATCGCCCGCATGCGCGTCCTTATGACCGACCAAACCACTCCCGCTCTGGCACGACTGGCCAACTAACACGTTCACCTCACCAGCCGCGCGAGGATACATACCTATACCCCGGCCTCGTCCCCATCGACGAGGCCGGGATTGTCATCCCCACGCGCGACACACCCCTGTGACAGTAGACCACGACCAACAACCTGACCGAATAAAATATATAACGCCTACGACAACCCCCATCAAAGGCTCCAGAATCACTCACAACGTTTAAACACAAACAAATACCACATATTGATACCGGTCAGACTTTGGTGCAATAGCGCCCAAAAAAACGAGTACGAACAAGTGAAGAGCGACGCACTGTACATTCGAGCAACTGTATCTAGGCCCGGGATTTCGCGGTTCCGCACTCTGACATGTATAGTTCGCTCGTAACCTCTCTCTGACCGTCGATGAGGACCACCGATGCCCCACCCCGATGCGAAAACAACGCTCGCGCTCGCACTGCGCGACGCACTCACGACTACGCCACTGTCTAAGGTGACAGTCTCCGGACTCACGCGCACAGCTGGCGTGACCCGGCAAGCGTTCTACTATCATTTCTCCGACATTCGTGACCTCACCGTCTGGGTTTTCAAACGCGAGGTCACCAACCAGATCAACGCCCACGCCACCTACGAAGACTGGTCGGACGGACTGCTCGCCATGCTCGTATGGATGCAGTCTCACCCCGAGGAGACACACTCAGCAATCTCCTCACTGACCATGGAAAACCTTCAACTCTTCCTCCACAAACAGCTACACAACGTCATTGAACCCATCGTCAACCAGCTTGGCGCAAACCTGACCCTCGCCACGGACGACCTCACGTTCATCGTCGACCATTTCACGCTCTGCATCCTCGGGCACATCTCCCAATGGCTCAGAAACGACATGAAAGCAGACCCCTACATCCTCACCGAACGGATCGCACGCATCCTCGACGGGCAGGTGACACGCGCGCTCACACTGTTCGCACTGCAGCCCACCACGGGTCCGGCGCGCTCCTAAAAACGACACGGACCCCGGCCTCGTCATGAACGAGGCCAGGGTCACCTATCCGTCTAGGCGTCTATCGCAGGGCGCGATTCACCGCCGAGATAACAGCCTTGTAGGACGCACGCGTGATCGACGAATCAATACCAACACCCCACACGATCTGCCCTTCCACCGCTGCCTCCACGTACGCGGCAGCGCGAGCATCGCGCCCCTGACTCATCGCATGCTCAGAGTAGTCCAGGACGCGCACATCCAGATCAAACTGGTGCAGCGCCGACACGAACGCGTCGATCGGACCCGTACCAGTCGCCCGCACCTTAACAGGCGAACCATCGTCAATGAGCGTCGCGTTAAGCTCGACAGTATTGTCGTCCATCGAAGAAACCTGCGAGGAACGCATCTCGAAGCGACCCCACGGCTCCAAGCCGGGCGCGGCATTCGTCGGCAGATATTCGTCCGCAAAAATCTGCCACAGCGCGGGCGCATTGATCTCCCCACCGTACGTATCCGTGTGACGCTGAACGATACGAGAGAACTCCACCTGGAGGCGGCGCGGAAGCTCCAAGGAATGCGCCGTCGACATCAGGTAGGCGACACCACCCTTACCGGACTGCGAATTCACGCGAACCACAGCCTCGTAGGAACGACCCACATCATGCGGATCGATCGGCAGATAAGGCAGCTCCCACACGACAGCATTCTCGTCGCCGCCCGCCGCGTCCACCTTCGTCTTGCGGGCCGCAAAACCCTTCTTAATCGCGTCCTGGTGCGAACCAGAGAAACTCGTGTAGACGAGGTCACCAACGTAGGGAGCACGCGGAGACGTCTCCATCTGCGTGCAGTGCTCGACCGTGCGACGGATAGCGTCCACGTCCGAGAAATCGATGCCCGGATCGATGCCCTGGCTGAACAGGTTCAAGCCCAGGGTCACCAGGTCCACGTTGCCAGTGCGCTCGCCCTGGCCCAGCAGGCAGCCCTCAATACGATCCGCGCCGGCCAGGAGCGCCAGCTCGGCGGTGGCGACGCCGGTGCCGCGGTCGTTGTGGGGGTGGACGGACAGGGCCACGTACTCGCGGCGGCTCAGGTTGCGGCTCATCCACTCGATCTGGTCCGCGAACACGTTGGGCGTGGCGCGCTCGACCGTGGAAGGCAGGTTGAGCACGATCTCGCGCCCCTCGCCCGGCTCCCACACGTCCATGACGGACTCGCACACCTCAAGAGCGAATTCGAGTTCCGTATCGACAAAAATCTCCGGGGAGTACTCGAAACCAAAAATGGTCTCATCACCCAGCCGTTTCTCCGCCTGCGCGATAACCTCGCGCGCGCCAAACTGCGCAAGCTCAACCGTCTGAGCCTTATCCGCATGGAAAACAACCTCGCGGAACACAGGCGCAGTTGCATTGTAGAGGTGAACAGTGGCGCGCGGGAAGCCGACCATGGCCTCGACCGTGCGCTCAATCAGCTCCGGGCGCGACTGGGTCAGCACCGAAATGGTCACGTCTTCGGGAACCGCGTCATCCTCGATCAGGGAGCGCACGAAGTCGAAATCAGTCTGCGAGGCAGAAGGGAAACCAATCTCGATCTCCTTGAACCCCAGCTTGATGAGCAGATCATACATGCGGCGCTTGCGCACCGGATCCATCGGCTCAATGAGCGCCTGGTTGCCGTCACGCAGGTCAGTGGACATCCACCGAGGAGCCTTCGTGATCCGCTTAGATGGCCACTGGCGGTCCGGCAGATCAATAGGGTTGGTATCCAGGAACGCGCGGTACTTGCCAATCGGCATGCGCGAGCCGGCGGGGACAGGGACGCTGGATGTAGTCTTCACACCTCGTAGTCTATCGGCGGCGCTTTGCCCATGAGACAAGCCTGCGCATACTGGACGTGAGATCCGGCGCGGTCGCCTGCGTTGCGGTTTTGTCGCACGCTCAGGCCATTGGAACACATTGCGCGCGTGAAGTGCCGTCACTGACGGCGCTCATATGTCATGATAATTAGGTCCAATGTCCCACACAACGACGCGCGGAGCAGTCATGACCCCCTTGTTGTTAGCTCAATCCTTTACCCCATCGACGACGTCCGTCGCAGGCAACGTTTTCCTCACGGCCATCGTGGGCCTCCTCCCCCTCATCCTCTTCTTCGTCCTCATGGGTGTCTTCAAGGTCGCCACCCACTGGTGCGCGATCATCTCGCTTGTCACCTCGCTCGTCATCGCGGTCCTCGCCTTCAAAATGCCCGTGGGCATAGCCCTCCTGGCCGGCACGCAGGGCGCGGCGATGGGCTTCATGCCGATCATCTACATCATCATCGCGGCCGTGTGGCTCTACAACCTCACCGAGAAGTCGGGGCGCAGCTCCGACCTGAAGGCCGTCTTCAACACGATCGGCCGCGGCGATCAGCGCGCACAAGCACTCATCGTCGCCTGGAGCTTCTGCGGCCTGCTCGAGGGCCTGGCCGGTTTCGGCGCTCCCGTTGCCATCACCTGTGCCATGCTCGTGACCCTCGGCGTCCCGAAGATCAAGGCAGCCGTCGTGGCCGTCGTCGGCAACGCCATCAACGTCGGCTTCGGCGCCATGGCCATCCCCACCACGACCGCCGGCAGGCTCGCTGACGCCGAGCCCGTCGTCGTCGCCGGCGACATGGGTCACCTGACGTGGATCTTCTGCCTGTTCATCCCCTTCCTCATGCTGTTCATCCTGGACGGCTCCCGAGGCGTGCGCCAACTCTGGCCCCTCGCCCTCGTCGCGGGCGCAGCCGCCGGCGTGGGTCACTTCTTCACTCCTTCGGTCTCCTACGAGCTGACTGCCGTCGTCGCCTCCCTGCTGGGCTTCGCGGCCTGCTACGTGTTCCTGCTGGCGTGGGGTCCGACGACCCCCGTGGAGTGCGCGACCAGCGCCGACGAGTCCGACAAGCCCACCGGCTCGCGTATCGGCTTGGCCCTGCTGCCCTACGTCCTCGTCGTCATCATCATCGCGATCACGAAGCTGGCCAAGCCCGTCGCAGCATTCTTCTCGTCCACGGACGTGAAGATCCCGTGGCCCGGCATCTACGGCAACCTGCTGACCGGCGACGGTTCCCCGTCGACCGCCGCGATCTACACGCTGCAGATCCTGTCCAACCCCGGCACATGGATCTTTGTCACCGGTATCATCGTCGCTATCGTCTACGGCACGAACTCCTCGGGCGGGCGCTTCCAGACCTCGGTCGGCGAGATGTTCGCGGTCCTGCCTCGCACCATCTACTCGCTGCGCATGGCGATCCTGACGATTGCCTCCGTCATGGCCCTGGCTTTCGTCATGAACTTCTCCGGCCAGACCACCTCAATCGGTGCGGCCCTGGCGACGACGGGCGCCGCCTTCGCGTTCCTCTCCCCCATCCTGGGCTGGATCGGAACGGCCGTCGCCGGCTCCGCGACCTCGGCGGGCGCTCTCTTCGCGAACCTACAGTCCACCGCCGCCGCGGGCGCCGGCCTCGATCCGAACATCCTGCTGGCCGCCAACACGATCGGCGGCGGCATCGGCAAGATCGTGTCCCCGCAGAACCTGGCGATCGCCGCGACCTCCGTGGACGCGGAGGGCTCGGACGCGGAGATCCTCAAGAAGGCCGCCCCCTACTCGATCGGCCTGCTCCTGGTCCTGTGCATCCTGGTGTTCGTCGCCTCCCAGGGCTGGCTGGGCTCCTACATGCCGCACTGAGCAACCTCATCGCACAGGCGGGGCCCCGAGAGGCGCGTGTCGCTCGGGGCCCCGCCACATTTGCTTTCATCCCCCGCATCCTTGTAGCCTCGAAGCAATGAGTCCGCAGCGACGCCCGCTGTTTCCCCGCCGACCAGGAAAGCCAGCTTCTGTGAAGACTCCCCTCCGCTTAATCGTCACACTGGGAGCCGTCGTGGCGCTCACCGCCGCATGCAACCTTTTCGGGGCCTCGTCTCGCGAACGACTTCCAGAGGACCCGCGCTTCGCCGAGTTCACGTACAAGACCGACGACACAATCGAGGTTCAAGAACGCACCGACTCTTTCAACGAGCGCATGCCCGGCCTGGGGGCATCCGAAGGACACGCTGTCGTCGAGAGTTTCCCCGAAGGACGCGGCTTGCCATCCCCCGATTCCCATGCTTGGCTAACCGGAGTCGCTACCGTCCCCACAGACACGGTCACGAAACTCACGGAAGGGGCTGACGGAAGTACCACGTTGCTACCAGGCATCTACCCGGGCCTCTATCAGTACGTGCCCCAGGACTGCCACTTTGCCACTATCCCCGCCGACCACGCGAACTCCGTCCTCCAGACCAACCAGGACGCCATCTACTCGAAATGGGGTTCATTCACCATCACCGACTTCGCAGCCTCCACCGACTGCAACCTCATCATCGTCACAGGCGAAGCCATCAAGGGCTAACGGCACTCACTCACGATCCCCGGCCCCGGCCTCGTCCAAGTTTCGGAGCGCAGTTCAAGCACGAACGAGGCCGGGGTTGCCGCATGCGGGCACGCGGCGATGAAGAAACGATAAACGCAAGATCACCCTGTTCTAAGTCGTGTCCCAGAGGTCCTAGATTCCCCCATCAGCACCGAATTTTCGCGGGGGATTTGTCTTGATTTTCCAGCGGAATAACGCCACTTCCTCCCACCGACTATCGAAGAAAGCACACAATTGGCCCCCCGGGACCTCGGACCCAGCCATACTGATGGACGACAGCACCCACGAGGAAGGATCCCCAGTGCGTATCGCTCTCTTTTCCACGTGCCTGGCAGACGTCATGTTCCCCCAGGCAGCCCAGGCGACGGTCACCCTGCTAGAACGCCTCGGCCACGAAGTCGTCTTCCCTGAAGACCAGGTGTGCTGCGGACAGATGCACGCCAACACCGGCTACTTCGAAGACGCAGCGAAAATCACCCGCAACCACGTCAAAGCCTTCGAGCCCGTGCTCGACGGCCAGTGGGACGCCATCGTCGTCCCCTCCGGCTCCTGCACCGGCGCAGCACGCCACGAACAGAAGGTCGTCGCCGAGCACGTGGGCGACCACGAGCTGGCCAAGCAGTCCCAGCGCATCGCCGCGCACACCTACGACCTGACCGAGCTGATCACCGACGTCCTCGGCCTGGAAGACGTGGGCGCTTACTTCCCCCACACCGTCACCTACCATCCGACATGCCACTCGCTGCGTATCGCCAAGGTCGGCGACCGCCCCTACCGCCTGCTGCGGGCCGTCGAAGGCCTGACCCTCGTCGACCTGCCCGACGCCGAAGTCTGCTGTGGTTTCGGCGGAACCTTCGCCATGAAGAACTCCGAAACCTCCACCTCCATGCTCGCGGACAAGGTCACCAACGTCATGTCCACGCGCGCCGAAGTCCTCGTCATGGGCGACTACTCCTGCCTCATGCACGTCGGCGGCGGCCTGTCCCGCCTCAGCTCCGGTATCCGACCGATGCACCTCGCCGAAATCCTGGCATCCACCAAGGACCAGCCCTTCGAGGGCAACATCTCCTTCGCACCCGAAAGCGCACAGGTGATCTGATATGTCTGAAACATTCATTGGCATGCCCGGCGTGGTCTCTGACGACGCAAACGCACTGGCCCACACCGGCGGCTGGCGCACCACCGTCACCATCCCCGAAGACACCCTCCGCTGGGGTCCCACGTTCCCCCAGGGCGCCCACAAGACCCTGGCAAACACCCAGATGCGCCGCAACCTGGGCCACGCAACCCGGACGATCCGCGCCAAGCGCGCCCAGCGCGTCGCAGAAATGCCGGACTGGGAGAACCTGCGCAGCGCCGCCGAGGCCGTCAAGTTCGAGGTCGCCTCGCGTATGCCCGAACTACTTGAGGAATTCGAACGCAACGTGACCGCCCGCGGCGGCATCGTCCACTGGGCGCGCGACAAGCACGAGGCCAACCGCATCATCGCGGACATCATCAAGTCCAAGGGCGTCGACGAGATCGTCAAGGTCAAGTCCATGGCCACCCAGGAGACCAACCTCAACGAGTACCTGAAGGAACAGGGCATCAGCGCTCGCGAGACCGACCTCGCCGAGATGATCGTCCAGCTGGCCGACGACATGCCCAGCCACATCGTCGTCCCCGCGATCCACCGCAACCGCTCCGAAGTACGCGGCATCTTCCTGGACCGCATGGAGGACGCGCCCCGCGACCTCTCCGACGACCCGACCGAGCTGACCGCCGCGGCCCGCGCCCACCTGCGCAAGAAGTTCCTGCACGCCAAGGTCGCCGTGTCCGGCACCAACATGGGCGTCGCAGAAACCGGCACCGTCTCCATCTTCGAGTCCGAGGGCAACGGACGCATGTGCCTGACCCTGCCCGACACGCTCATCACCCTGATGGGCATCGAGAAGCTGGTCCCCCGCTTCCAGGACGTCGAGATCTTCTCCCAGCTGCTCCCCCGCTCCGCCACCGGCGAGCGCATGAACCCCTACACCTCCATGTGGACAGGCGTCACCCCCGGCGACGGCCCCCAGGAATTCCACCTCATCCTCATGGACAACGGCCGCACCAAGGTCCTGAGTGACCCGATCGGCCGCCAGGCCCTCGCCTGCATCCGCTGCGGCTCGTGCATGAACATCTGCCCGGTCTACCAGCACACCTCCGGTCACGCCTACGGCTCCGTCTACCCGGGCCCCATCGGCGCGATCCTCACCCCGCAGCTCACCCAGGGCCTCGACGAGCACGACCCGGTGCACACCCTGCCCTTCGCGTCCTCCCTGTGCGGCGCGTGCGGCGAGGTCTGCCCCGTCAAAATCGACATCCCGACGATCCTCATCCACATGCGTGCGCGCACCGTTGACGTCAAGCGCAACCTCGTGCCCGACGTGTGGGACCTCGCGATGGGCGTGGCCACCCCCGTCATGTCGAACTCGACCCTGTGGAAGGCCGCCGGCACCGGCACCAAGGCCACTCGCCTGTTCGCCAAGAAGGGCTCGATCGGCGCGCTGCCATTCCCGGCCTCACTGTGGACGCGCGCACGCGACCTGCCGGTCGCCCCGAAAGAGACCTTCCGTCAGTGGTGGAAGCGCACCCACAAGGACTCCGACGCCAACGCGCCGCGCACGGACCGCCCCGCGACGGGACTCCCGCTCGCTTCCGAACACGGCATGACCACCAGCACGACCCAGAAGGAGGCGTGACATGACCACCACCATGGACGCGAAGACCGCGATTCTGGCGCGCGCACGCGACGCCATCTCCCGTTCCCAGCAGGGCCGTCCGGTGCGCCCGATCCCCCGCGACTACATTCGTTCCACTGAGCACGCGCCCGGTTCCGACGCCGTCATCGAGGAAATGATCGAGAAGCTCGAGGACTACTCGGCGAAGGTCGTCGTGGTCTCTAACGAGTCCGAGGCCGCCGACGCGATCTCGACGTTCCTGTCCGACCAGAAGGCAACCTCCGTCGTCGTACCGACCGGCCTGGACGCCGCCTTCAAGGAGGCCGCCGCCCGCGACGATCGCACGGTCCGCGAGGACAGCCGCGAGCAGGCCATCCCGACGCTGGAGCTCGACGAGATCGACGCGGTCGTCACGCGCTGCCGCGTCGCGATCTCCATCTCGGGCACCATCGTCCTCGACGGTGAGCCCGACCAGGGCCGCCGCGCGATCTCCCTCGTGCCCGACACACACGTCGTCGTCCTCAAGGCCTCCGACATCGTGCCCACGGTCCCCCAGGCGGTGGACATCCTCGGAAAGAACCCGACCCGTCCGATGACCTGGATCGCCGGCGGTTCGGCTACCTCCGACATCGAGCTGGTCCGCGTCAACGGCGTGCACGGCCCCCGCTTCCTGCGAGTCGTCATCGTCAAGTGAACGTCTCGCTCTGACAACGTCACGCGCCCGGCTGCCATTACGCAGCCGGGCGCTGCGTTATGCCTTGTTCGTGAGCCGTTCTGTGCCGGGGGCAGCTGGGCCCTATGGGTGGCACCCTCAGCTCCTCAATGCGCAGCTGGGGCCTACGGCACCGCAAACCACGACATCGCAGCTGAGCCCGACAGGTCGAAGCGTCCCGGGGATCGTGAACAGTGTCGTGGGCCGACGTCCGCACACAGGAGTTCGCCTGTCGCGCCTCATCAACCATAATTCGCATGCAATTCGGGTGCCCGAACTTTCTGCAGCACCCCAAAACGTTGCAATTCCAACGATGTGATGTCAATGTTTGAAATGTTTACACGGGAATTGCATGCGACATTTCTGTGGAACCACAACACGGGGCCACAAAAACCCCAAGCAGGGGACACTTAAACACCGGAGACGCCCAAGCCCCGGAGACGCACAAGCCCATGAGACGCCCACATCCCCGGCCGCCACAACTGCCAGAAGCACGGGGCGCTGCACCCGATCAGGGGCACTGCACCCGAACAGGAGCGCTGCACCCGAACAGAAGAGGTGCATTGCCTACGGATCGGGTGCAGTGCCCCAACACACAAGAACAAACGCGGAACTGACAGCACCTATCCACTCCCCACCACAACCAGCCCGGGCACCCACCCTAGGCCGAATCGCACCACAACGACACAAAAGGGACCGCACCCCCCTCCATGCGCTGCTGGGCACGGCTAGTGGCAGTATGGGCACGCCGCCCACGCTGCCACCTATCGGGTTAACATGCGCATGAAAGGGCGGACACGGCCACCAACCGGTAATGATGCCCCAGTCAGCGCAGGAAACGCCCCGTCACCGAGGCCTGAGAGGCCGCAATGTCGGTCGGCGTTCCCTGTGCGATGATGCGGCCACCCTCGATGCCACCGCCCGGGCCCATGTCGATGACCCAGTCGGCGCAGCGGATCAAGTCCAGGTCGTGCTCGATGACGAGAACGGTCGCTCCCCGCTCGATGAGGTGCTGGAGCACGTCGATGAGGACCTGCACGTCATCGGGGTGCAATCCGATGGTCGGCTCGTCGAAGACGAAGAGCGTGCCGTCCTGCCGTCTCCCCATTTCCGATGCCAGTTTGAGCCTCTGCGCCTCGCCGCCGGACAGAGCAGGCGTCGCCTCGCCGAGCGTCAGGTAGCCCAAACCTAGGCCTGAGAGCGTCTCGAGGAGCGCTCCCGCCTTCTTCAGGCCGCGCACGGCAACCCGGGCCTCGTCAACGCTCATCGCCAGAATATCCGGCAACGAAAACCCATCGCGGCGAATCGACGCAGCCTGCGCGCCGTAGCGGCTCCCCCGGCACTCGGTGCACTCAATGTCCACGTCCGGCAGGAACTGCACGTCCAGGGTGATCTGCCCGGTCCCGTCGCATGTGGGGCATCGAAGCGAACCCGTGTTGTAGGAGAATGCACCGGGCTTCACCCCGGCCGATTGAGCTTCCTCGGTGCGCGCAAACGCACGGCGAAGCTCGTCCAGGACGCCCGAGTACGTGGCCACGGTCGAGCGCACGTTCACGCCGATGGGTGTCGCGTCGATCAGGTTGACGCGGGAGATCCCGGCGCCGTCCACGTCGCGCACGTGCGCGGGCAGCGGCTCGCCCGCGAGGCGCGCACGCAGTGCGGGAACCAGCGACTCAAGCACGAGCGTCGTCTTGCCCGACCCGCTCACGCCCGTGACGGCCGTCAGCGAGCCGACGGGAACGTCCACGCTCAGGGGCCGCACCGTGTGTATCTGCGAAGTCTCCACGTGAAGCGCGCCGCGACCGACGACGTCCGCGCCCCGACCCGACTCCCCCGCCACACGCTCAACCCGACGCAGCCCAGCCATGTACGGGCCGATGCGAGAAACGGGGGCGTGGGAGGCCTCGTCGATAGTGCCCTGGAAGATGACGCGGCCACCGTCCGCGCCGGCTCCCGGCCCGATTTCGATGAGGTGGTCGGCGGCGCCCAGGACACGTGTGTCGTGGTCGACGACGACGACGGAGTTCCCGTCAGTAATAAGCTCACGAATGATCGCTAGGACCCCGTCAACGTTGGAGGGGTGCAGGCCGATGGTCGGCTCGTCGAGGACGTAGAGAACCCCCGTCGTCCGGTTGCGCACGGCGCGCGCGAGCTGCACGCGCTGGCGCTCGCCGTTGGACAACGTCGAGGACGCGCGGTCAAGGGACAGGTAGGACAGGCCGAGCTGCACGAGGCGATCCATCGGCTCAGTCATCTCGTCGACAATGACGCGGGCCATGGGTGCCACTTCCTCCGGAACGAGGCCCGGGACACGCTGGACCCACTCGCGCAGTTCCGTGAGGGTTAAGCGCGAGGCCTCACCAAGGTCGATGCCGTCGATGAGCGTCGAACGCACCCGCTCCCCCAAGCGCGTACCGCCACAGGCCGGGCACGTGCGGGTGATGAGGTACTTCTCGACGCGAGCAAGCGCTTTTTCATCTTTTGCCTTCGACAAGGCGTTTTCGACGGTGGCGACCGCGTTGAAGTAGGTGAAGTCCAGCTCCGCGCCGCCCGTCTTGGTCGCGACGACGATGTGGCGCTTCTCGGCGGGCCCCTCGTAGACGATTTCTTTTTCGGCATCGCTCAGGTCTCGGAAGGGCACGAAAGTGCGCACGCCCATCTCACGGGCGACGTCTTTCATGAGCTTCCACATGAGGGACCCCCACGGGGAGACCGCCCCCTCGTCGATGGTGAGGGACTCGTCGGGCACGAGGGAATCCCGGTTGACGACGCGCTGGACGCCCGTCCCCTCGCATACCGGGCACGCGCCGCCCGAGTTGAAGGCCATCTCCTCAGCGCTGAGCCCGTCGAAGGACTCCCCGCATTGCGGGCACTTCAAAGGAATCTCAAGCGCGACGCCCAGCGAGGGCGGTACGCGGTGACCATTCGGGCACAGGTAGGAACCCGCGCGCGAGAAGAGGAGGCGCAGGTGGTTGAGGAGCTCCGTCGCCGTGCCGAAGGTGGAGCGCACGTCGGGCACGCCCGGGCGTTGGCGCAGCGCGAGCGCTGCGGGTACGTGAGCGACTTCGTCCACCGAGGCCTTGGCTGCCTGGGAGATGCGCCGGCGCGTGTAGGTCGCCAGGGACTCCAGGTAGCGCCGCGATCCCTCGGCGTAGAGCGTGCCCAAGGCCAGGGAGGATTTACCCGACCCGGACACGCCCGCGACCGCAACGAAGGCGTTCAGCGGAACGTCAACGTCCACGTTCTTCAAGTTGTGGACGCGGGCGCCGCGCACGCGGATGACGCTGGGCATGTCAGAACCCGAGGCGGCCCAGCATCTTCGGGTCGGACTGCCAGTCCTTGGCGGTGCGCACGTGCAGGTCCAGGTAGACGCGCCGGCCCAGCAGCTCCTCGATGTGAGCGCGGGCCTGGGTGCCGATCTGCTTGAGGCGCGAGCCCTTCCGGCCGATAATGATGGCCTTCTGGGAGTCGCGCTCGACGTAGACGTTCACGTGAATGTCGAGCATGGGCGGGCGGTCGTCGCCCTCGCGGCGCGGCCTCTCGATGATCTCCTCGACCTGGACGGCCAGGGAGTGCGGCAGCTCGTCGCGCACGCCTTCCAGGGCGGCCTCGCGGATGAACTCGGCGATGAGGGTGTCGCGCGACTCGTCGGTGACGTCACCCTCGGGGTAGAGCGGCGGAGACAGCGGCACCGTCTCGGCGAGTACCTCGCGCAGGTGGTCGATGCCCTTGCCCTCCACGGAGGAGACTGGAACGATGGCGGCCCACTCCCCCAGCTTCTCGATGGACAGCAGGTGCTTCATGACGCGCTCGCGCGGCACGGCGTCGCACTTGGTGGCCACCGCGATGATCGGGCGCTTGATGCCGCGCAGCTCGCGGGCGATGAACTGGTCGCCGGGGCCGATGCGCTGGTCGGCGGGCAGGCAGAAGAGCACGACGTCGACCTCGGAGAGGGCCTCGCGCACCATGTCGTTGAGGCGCTTACCGAGCAGCGTGCGCGGCCGGTGGTATCCGGGGGTGTCCACAAGCACCAGCTGGTAGCCCTCGCCGTGCACGATGCCGCGGATGTTGTGTCGCGTCGTCTCGGGGCGCCCAGACGTGATCGCGATCTTGCGTCCGACCAGCGCGTTCGTCAGGGTCGACTTGCCGACGT